>CALXAO010000001.1 GCA_944386295.1 uncultured Clostridia bacterium
CGGGCCAATAGATCCCTTCCCATGGAACCGGCATTGATTCCGACGCGAATTGGAATATGGGCGGCTTCGGCTGCGCGTACTACCTGTTTCAGATGTGTTCGGTCGGTGTTTCCCGGATTAATGCGGATTTTGTCTGCTCCTGCGGAAATGGCTTCCAGAGCCAATTTCCAGTCAAAGTGAATATCCGCCACCAGAGGAATTTGCAGAACTTCTTTTAGAGCGGCAAAGGGTTTTGCGCTTTCCTTGTCCGGAAATGCAACCCGTAAGATATCACACCCCGCCTGCTCCAGCGACAGAGCTTGTTTTTTCAAGTCCTCAAACCGAGAAAAAGGAATGGAGCACATGGATTGAATAGGAATAGAATTTTGCTGTCCAATGCAGATATTTTTTATTTTTACGGTACATTTGGATGCCATGATGTCGCCTCCCTTACCCTACGGGAAAAAAGATGTCTTTAAATGCAATAACAAGTGTCAGCAGCATCAGCAATACAAAGCCTATTGCGTGAATTGCGGCTTCGTATTTTACACTGACCGGTTTTCCTCGGATCAGTTCAATCAGCATAAAGAGAAAGCGTCCGCCGTCCAGAGCAGGAAGCGGGAGCATGTTCATTACTGCCAAGTTTATGGAAATCAGTGCGATCAGGGAAGCAATGCTGGTCCAACCGTTGGAAACTGCGTCGGAAATCATTCCAGACATTCCTATGGGACCGGAAACATATTTCAATGAAACCCGTCCGGTAATCATGTCTGCTAGACTTTCATACATCATAGTTACATAGGCGCAGCTGTTTTTGACGGTGTATTTCAGTACAGTCAACACGTTTTTTTCTTCCCGGTAGACCCGGAAATCCAAAACTGGGCAAGACAAATCCTCATCAATGGCCTGGGTAGGGAATGTAACTATTAGTTCCTTTTCCGCCCCTTCCCGCAGGACTGTCAGCGGAATTGTGTTCCGGTTGTAAGCGCGAGAAAGTTCCGTGACAAAATCAGTGTAGCTTCCAACTTTTTTTCCGTCAATAGCAATAATTTTATCTCCGATTTGCAATCCGGACCGGGCGGTTTCCGCATTTTCTGCAAACTCTCCTACTGTCAGGGAGGGAATCGGTTGGGCAACTACTAAGATGGCAGTAATTAATATGCCCAAAATCAGATTCATCAGCGCTCCAGCAGTAACCACAATCATACGCTGCCAGACTGGTTTGCTTTGCATGGATCCTTCCGGAATTTCCTGTTCCGGAGTGTCGCTATCTTCGCCTTCTAACTGGCAAAAGCCTCCGATGGGAAAAAGCCGCAGAGAATATAGGGTTTCCTTGCCCTGCTTTTTTAGAATTGCCGGCCCCATACCCAGCGCAAATTCGTTGACTTTGATTTTGAAAGCCTTTGCGGCAATAAAATGCCCCAATTCGTGGATAAAAATCAGAAGACCGAGTACTAGGACGGTGTAAAGAATTTGTAATATGATATCCAAATGAAATCTCCTTTTTATGCCTTTGTTTCTATCAGTTTATGGCCGAGCTAGATGATTTATTCTTTCTTGGGCCAAGACTCTTGTTTCCCGGTCACATGCAAAAATTTCTTCCAAGTCCGGATTTGTTTTTCTGGATGCTCTGTCCAACTGTTCTTGTACAATCGCTATAATTCCAGGAAAAGATAGCCGTCCTTCCAAAAATGCTTCAACCGCAACTTCGTTGGCTGCATTTAGCACCGTGGGACAAAGGCCATCCTCTGCAATAGCTTGTCGGCAAATTTCTGTGGCTGGAAAGGTTTCAGTGTCCAGAGGGGCGAAGGACAGGGATGCGACCTTGGTTAGGTCCAGTTCCTCTGCCGGGGAGGGGAAGCGGTTCGGATAGGTTAACGCGTATTGAATGGCAACCCGCATATCCGGAGTTCCTAGTTGTGCCAGAACTGCATGATCCTGAAATTCAATCATGGAATGAACGATGCTTTCTCGATGAATCAGTACTTGAATTTTATCCTGAGGCAGGCCAAATAGGCGGACGGCTTCCATAATTTCCAGGCCCTTATTCATCATTGTGGCACAGTCTACGGTAATTTTAGCCCCCATGCGCCAACTGGGATGATTCAGTGCCATAGAGGGGGTAACACGGTTAAGTTCTTCTTTTTTCCAACCAAAAAACGGGCCGCCGGAGGCCGTCAAAAGCAGCCGCTTTACCTGGGAAATACTGTGCGCGCCCTGCATACACTGGAAAATAGCCGAATGTTCACTATCAACCGGTAGAATAGCGGCACCGGTGTGTTTGGCCTCTTTCTGAAGCAGCGGGCCGGCGGTAACCAGGGATTCCTTATTTGCTACCGCGACCGGAATTCCCCGTCGGAGCAGCTCCAAAAAAGGCCGGGTTCCTGCCATACCGCTGATTCCGTTGACGGCTCCGTCGCAGGGAGTTTGCCGAATCATTTCTGTCAATCCTTCTGTACCGGCCAATACTCGGGTTTTTGTGTCCTGTACCCTTGCTTTCAGGTCCCGGGCAGCGTCAGGATCTGTCAAAACCGCTACCAGAGGATGCAACTCTCGGATTTGTTCTTCCATGCGGTCTACGTCCCTGTAGGCTGACAGCCCAACTGCCGAAGCATGAAGCTTTTTTATAACGTCTACGGTTTGTTGGCCAATGGAACCGGTGGACCCCAGAATTAATATCTGTTTCATAAACACGCCTCTTTTTCTTATGCTGCGGAAAATACCGGAGCAAATTGCATTGCAAGGAAAATCATCGGAGCTACAAACCAAACACTATCAAAGCGGTCCATAATTCCCCCGTGGCCAGGAATTAAATTCCCAAAATCTTTTGCCCCAAAATTTCGCTTAATTAAAGATGCCGTCAAATCTCCAAGAATGGCACAGCCGGCTCCAAAGATTCCGTAAAGAAGAATCAGGGGATAATTAACTTCGGTTTCCGGGCAAAGCAAATCAATGCAATAGGCAAATGCGGTCAAACAGGCAATCGATGCTGCCATGCCGCCCAACGCCCCTTCAATGGTTTTTTTGGGGGAAATCACAGGTGTCATTTTATGCCGTCCGAACATCCTTCCGAAAACGTATCCGCCAGCATCGGTGGTCCAAGCGCAGATAAAAATCATGATCATATT
>CALXAO010000002.1 GCA_944386295.1 uncultured Clostridia bacterium
CATCGGCAGGGCGGCTAAAATAATCCGTAGAACCGTATTCCCCGATTTTTGCTTCATGCTGGTTGGCAGGATCCATGTACATTCTGTATTTCGTAACATGTTCGCTCGCGTACCAATTTATCAGATCCCAATAATTGCCTGTTGTGGCGACAGGTGATAGATTTCGAACTACACCGTCCGCATACTGCTTTGTTGCTGCTTGGAGCGCTTCCGATGGATCTTCTGAAAGATAAACCGGAATATGATAACGGAAATCATATTCCCCCCAATCAAAAAGAGGCATCCCGCGGAATATGGGAGCCTCTATGGTTTTTTTTGCAACTTTGTCAAAGGAAGTTATTTCTATAACATATTCTTTGCGATAATCGAATTGGGATAAATTTACACGAAACGTATAACTATTTCCGGATAATTCCGGAGACACAGAAACATAGTTCCCATAATTCCCACCTTTTTCCTTGTAGCGATATTGCACAGAAATTGAATTTTTAACAAGGCCAAAGGTATCATTGAAATAATTTCCGTTTGCAGAAATCGTCACAGCACCAGAGGTCGGCCCGTCCCGTGCAACATTGGCATTCAGCGTCAACGGGACGTATGGAATCAACGTAAGTCCAGGAACCGAATAAGTCCGAATATAACCACGACTGTCAACACACTGTGCAGTAATTTCTGCTGATTCTGCGCCCACAATAACGGTGTCTATCCCATTTGCCTTTTTTCCGTCTCCGCATAGAACATTACAAGAGACGATTGATGCGCCATATTTTGGCGTCGCTGTAATTTCAGTCCGGATATTGCTGACTCCTCGGACAATTTTTAATTGGTCCCCGGTTAATTGGGTGGTATTCGGGTTGTTGTCCTTTGCTGTCGCAGAAATATCTGGTTGACAAACACTTTGCGCAGCAGTCGCTGTAAATGTTGTTTCACTAATACCAAGGGAAAGATCCCCGTTATATGTTTCACACTGAATTTCACATAGAATTGTACGGTCGTTCGGAATTAAAGAATAAACACTTCCAGGAACAACCCAGCTTATAACAGAAGGATACGCACGTTCCACCAAATCCGTCCAGTTTGCTTGACATGAAAACCGGTAACGAATCGTGTGCAAAAAATCACTGGAATTTTTATTAATAATAATGGTGGTCGGGCTTCCAATATTGGCATCTGTGGCCGTAACCGTCGATTTTCTTGGAATTGTGGGAAGCGAAACTGCCCCGGACGCGCTACATACGTTCGGCCCATAAGTACTTGCCGTTCCGTTTACATATCCGGAAACTACGATTGATTTCAAGCCGCTGTCATTGTGATGAATCCAACCCGTCCAACTCTGCACTGCATACGGATTTGAGGGCCAGGGATTACAGTTGATCCGTTTATCTTCGTCAAGAACTTTTGTTCCATCCACCGAAATATACATGTTCCGAGCGCTTACCGTATCGAACCTGTCCGAAGTGTTTGACGTGCGCAATACAGATTGAATCAATACCTGGGATGCGTTGTCTTCGACCGACTGCTTTAAAACGTCTACCGTTACATAATAGCTGAATACATGGCTTTTATTGCTAACAGATCCGTTAATTGTGGCCATAATCATCCTCCAATATAAAAACAGGCCGTACGATTGAAATCGTAATCTTCAAAACGTGAATTTGTACCAACAGTCAGATATTGCCGCGCGGTTAGATTGATTGCATTGACTCCTTCATTGTTTGCGGTCAATATGTTATCCGCTCCGCGGTTTACATACATTCCGGTATTATCCAGAAGATTTTCCATCTCTCCCCCAGATTTTGAAATACGAAGGCCGTCTTTATCAAATTTATATCCGGTCGCTGTTGTAATACTGTTAATGCCGTCCAGTTGGGATTTTACCAGGATCTCAACCTGTTCGCTTGTCATTTTTGTTTCCACAGACTTTGTCAGGTTTTCAATTTGTCCGGTCAGTTCGTTCTCAACGTTTTCCGTGTGGGTAATCAGAGCTTCAATCGTCTGCGCCTGCTTATTTACCCTGAGAATTGTTTGATTCAGCACACGGTCCGTCGGACTTGCCGCGGCATAATCCGTTTGTGTGCACCTGGGGAAAACCGCTTCACACGTTTCCGAAATCCCCTGATCAATCATTAAATCATCCGAAAGGAAAATTGTGCTGTATTGATTCTCGTCAAGGTCTTCCACCGAAAATCTATCACACAAAAACAGATACCCGATCCCAAAGGATTTCATATCATACAACTGAAAAGAAAGGCCCGATAATGCGGAATAAATACCATCAATAAAATCTTCCCGGTGGGAATCCATAATCTGGTTATTTTCAATGCGCCATTCGATCCATTTTTCCGCTGTTTCATCTCTCTTATAGATGTTATCTTCTTGCGGGGTTCTAGCCAAAACAACAGAATTTACAGGGCCATACACTTCTTTTACAGATAATTCCATTAGATTAGAAGGACGAATAATCTCATTTGTTTCTGTAGGATACAAAACAGCGACCGTATTGTTTTGAATTGCAATTGTTCCGGCCGCGGCCTGAGCAATCTCCGTTAAAACATCCCGGAAGGTGTAGGTTTCATCGTATTTTTCGCCATCCACATAAACATCGCTGTTTACAAATGATTCGGTCGAAAGGGTTAGCCCCATTTTCGCAGCAATCGCGGCCAGATATTCCCCAAGCGTAGTTGTCAGATTCCCGGAAGCATCTGAAAATACACAAACCGGAACATATGGGACCATAGCGAGAAGCATACTGTCATAGCATTCCAGATAAACAGAATTTGTATCTGCATTATAAGAGGACTCTTTAACAATGAACTGCCCAAAATCTACATACTGGTATTCAAAGTCTCCTTCCGCGCGAACGCCGAACCGAACAGAAAGTGTCTGATTGGCAAGAGAAGCTGCAAAAGCTTCGCCTCCAACACCGTCCAGTTCAATATCCATACACTGCATTACAGAGGATAACAGAGCGCCGTCAAAATGATAATTCACAGATACAATGTCCGAATCTCGATAAACAGTATCCGAAATCGAAACTTCAACCGTTATTTCGCGGCCATAAGAATTTATCGCGGTTTTGAATTCCGAACTGACACTGCGCATATTTACACCCTCTTTTTATTCGCAATCACACTGACCTGTACCGGCTTGAAATTTCCGGTCCGCTGCCTCTTCAGCTCCACAGCAACATCTCCAAAATAAAAAGAATTGCTGACCAGCTGTTTTCGTTCTGGATCGTAATACTGAACGGTAGCGTTTGCGCGGTTAACCAGAGACAAAAATACATCCATTTCTGTACTGCCAAGACTTCCCACCTGAATTTCCAGCTTTGGGAAAATTCCAATCAAAGTTCCCTTATTTTCCCCGGTCATACTGCGTCCTGTATCTTTAGACCACAACTTACAATAGTTTACTTTGTAGGTCACAATCTTAGATACATCTACTCCGTTTATCTTAATCAGGGTTTCAATCATAACATGTCCTTTCTTGGAAATTGAATAATGTCAGCAGGAAACCAAAGAATACTATTACATTTACAAAGCACCATTTGTTGCAAAGCGTTTCAAATCCGTTAAATTAACAATTTCTTTCTGAATTGTTTTCCCATTCAACACAACATTGATTACAAAAGTACCGCCAATTGCACCAAGGCGCCCCGCTAGCATATCCATCCATTCGGTATTCTGATCCAAAGGAAGAACAGCTTCGCGGCCCGCTTCTCCTGCTATTACAGGAACGCCGCGCCCCGGATTATTTACGATACCACCTACCGCCAACTTTGGAATAGTTGTTCCACGAATTCCACCGGATGCAGCGCCGGCACTAATGCCGACGTTAAACCCGATATTTCCTAACACAGAGTTGATTTCATTAACAACATTTGAAAATTTGTTCTTAAACCAAGTATCAATCGTATTAAATGGGCTTTTAATTGCAGCAAGCAACGCACTGCAGGCATCTTTTAATTTTGAGATATTTCCGAGCAAGCCTTCTTTGATTCCATCTATAATATTTTTACCGATGGGAATCAATTCTTTTGCGGGCGATGCGATGCCAAAAGCATTTTTTATTCCCTTGATAAATGGATCAAAAATATTTTCTTTGATCCATTTACCAATATTTTTTTTGAACTCAAGCATACCAAGCAAAAAACCGGCTATAACATTTCCGCCACACGCTTCAATGCGCGGTTTAAAATAATTGATATATTTTTCTGAAAGCGAGTTCCATATTGATTCCCAAAACGCTTTTGCAATTATCACGTCAAGCTTCTTTACTTCCCAAAAAAAAGTAGAAAGATCTTCGATTAGCTTATCCCAATCAATTTCTTCAATCGTTTTAGTGATAAACTCCGCAGCGTCTTTTCCAAGCTGCTCTCCATTTAAATTTTTCACGCATGAAGTAAGCAAATTCAGAATTCCAGAGGCTAATGTCTTTACAGCGGCAAAACAGTCCTGCGCAACCTGTACCCAGTCAACGCCATTAATGAAATCTGCAACAGACGTCCCTACCAATTGCCAATCTAATGTTGAAAAATAGCCATTCAACAAATTGAAGATTCCAGAAACGAAATTGCTAATAGAATCTCCCAAAAGTTTGAAATCAAAGCCTGCAAGCATCCCATTAAAGTTTTTCGCCATGCTTTGCCCAATGCTTTCAAAATTATATGTAGACATGAAAGTATTCAAAGCAGATACAACTGTTGTTAATCCGTTTCCAAATCCTTCCCCAATTCCGTACCAATCAATATCTGTCGCCATATGGTTTAGCGTTATGACAATGCCTTGTACATTATGATTTATACTTTTTCGCAAATCCGACCAATTAATTTTTTCCCCGATATACGATAAGCCAGAATTAATTTGATCTGTAATAGCTTGTCCGAACTCATCAAATTTACTGGATAACCATAACTGCTTTAATTTTTCAATAAATGCCCGGAACTGAGTTAGGGCAGCGCCGTCATCCAAAACAATGCTTCCGGTGCTCCATTGGGAACTTCCAGACAACTTTGTTTGTTCATCAAATCCGGCCGTCATTGCATTTACGGCTTCTGCCTGTTTCTGCAACGCTTTTGCATTTGACCTTGCAATAATATTTATGCCGGTAAGCGCTTCCAAAAACTGATTGGCATATCCCGAAGCTTTCTCAAAAAGAGTTACCAATTTTTCAAGTGCAGGGCCTGCCAGTTCGCCAAATAACCCCTTCAAAGCAGAAACTCGGGCCGATAATTCTTCATTTTTAGATAAATAATCCGAAGCAACTCTGCTGACAAGCGTATATGCACCACGAACACTAAAAAGAGCAAGTGCAAACCTTTTTAGTTTCCAAATCCCGCCGGTAATAGATTTTGTAAATTTATTGGATTCCAACCGAGCTTTTAATGTTTTAGCAGCCCAAATCACAACATTTTTTGCACCAGAAGCAAAAGATCCTGCCAATTGAGAAAACGCCGCATTTAATGTAGTCCCAGCACCATCCCCCGCGGTGCCCATTTTCTTTATACTTGAAGTTGTATCCTGAACCTTCTTTTTAAACCGATCCTGATTTGAAATAAGAAGTTGCTGCTGTTGAAGTAGTTTTTGATACTCGGAATTCGCATCTAACAACAATTTGGAGCTGATCCCCTCGGTCGCGGAAATCCGCTGTGCCTCCTGTTCAATTATATCAAGCCGTGCCTGTGTTTTTGAAAGCGCTTCCTGATATTCTTTTTCCGAACGAATTCGCAGTAAAACACCTTGATTAGAAACAGATTCTTTTAATTCCTGACGTCCCTGCTCAAATTGACGCAATTTTTGAATTTCGGCTTGAGCCGATTGAATGTCAGCGCTGTATTCCTCAATTTGTGCATTTAAATACTTTTGTCGTTCTATGGTATTATTCATTTGCGAACCATAAACTTCCAAAAACTTTTCAAGTTGTTTCGGCGTCGCCGCATGTTCCGCATCCTTTTGCCATTGCGCAACTTCTTGATTTACGCCGACAAGTTCATTTTGTAATTTTTTTCTTGCAGATGAAATCTGCTCAATATATTTTAATAGTCCGTCAATGGTATCATTTTTAGGAGTTATTAAACTTTCAAAAGCGTTCTTTATTTTCCCGGAACTTCTTTGAAAAGAATCTGTTACAGCCTTTTCCACACGTTTTGAATCGTTTTTTATAGAAGAGCCTGTATCTGATAGTATTTTCTCAATTTCTTTTACATCTCGCAGCGCTTCCCGGTTATCGATTTCTGTTTTTATTCGAATAGAACCAACCGTTGTCATTTGCTTTCCTCCAAAAACAGTGTTTCAAATTCATCAATTGCGGATTTTTGTTTTTTTGAATGTCTAACCGGTAAGGAAAACTGCTGTTTTGCACGAATAATCTTAGATTTAACTTTTGGGTCTTTGCATTCAGATAAATCATAGTTCCGGATCTCACGAACACGAGATAAAACACATTGATCCGTTAATCCATTTATTAACTCCACATATTTCCACCAATGCATATAAGGAATTGCATCTATATTCATGTGATAATCACTCATAAATGATGCCGAAATATAGGCTTGATCTGCAATATAATCCACATCAATCGATCCAGAATTTTTATCGTTATTTTCATTACCGCACTGCAAAAACAGCTTCGACACCCGCAAAAACTCATTTAAGTATTTATCTGGAATATGATCAAACAACAAATAAATTACAGCAAGAGCACGCTCTTCGTCACAAACATCCGGATCGTTAATTACAGAAAAACAACGAAGAGCAACCTTGTAATCTGTATTTAAATTGTATAATACTCCGCAAACTTCCGCTTTTGTCGGATAAGTCATTTCAAAACACTTTCATTTAAAAGTGAAGAGCTATATTTATTGGTAATCCGATCAACTGTATTTCTAAATGTAATCCCCATTTTATCAAAATGAGACTTTCCATCTTCCTGCGGTTTCGTCAATTCTGATACTAAATCATCCCACATAGACAAATAATTTTTGTCTCCAAAAATTTTTTGACATGCGTTTTCCCCTAAAAACTCATCCATTGCTTTTCTCGTTTTTTGGTAATAAGTTTTTAATGCTTCAAAAATTGCAGCCTCTTTCTCGGAAAAAAGACTATTCTCATTTTTCTTCTCGTCCAGGTTTTCAATAACAGAAAATTGTTTCTGCATTTCTTTTTCTGCCTCTTGCAGACCATCCATACAACGCAGCATTTTAAACGGTAATTCAATATCATCCAAATCAAATTCGATCGTATCCCCGTTATCGTTTACTTCGATAATATATCGATTTTTCGGTTCAAGACGCATTCTTTCCATAAATATCTCCTTCAATCAAAGGAAGGCGGTTTTCCCGCCTTCCTTCTGTTTTTTTTTTTTTTTTTTTTTTTTTTTTTTTTTTTTTTTTTTTTTTTTTTTTTTTTTTTTTTTTTTT
>CALXAO010000003.1 GCA_944386295.1 uncultured Clostridia bacterium
CCATTGGATCTGGTTTGTGAAATCCAGAAATACATACATGGGCAGACCATTTACATTCCGTCTCCGGAGGCGGACAAGGCCCAATGGGGGAGTCGCTCTGGTGCCCGGGAAGGGTACCGGCTTCGCAATGAGGAAATCCGGGCGCTGTATGCTCGACAGGTTTCGGTCCGTCAGCTGTCGCAACGTTTTTTTCTGTCGGAAGACAGTATCCGAAAAATTTTGAGAAACGGAAAAAAGGACAACATCAATAATTGATGTTGTCCTTTTTTTAGGGTTCCGCGTATTTTTTGCGGCATCTTCGTAGTGCAATCTGATAAAAAATTGCAGAGGCCAACAGCGCAATTATCCAGGACAGAGGGTAGGAGTAGAATAGCACGTTCCAGTCCCGGTATTGCGCGAATACCGTGTAAATCCATAGCAGACGCAAACCGCAGACTCCCAGCAGAGATATTAGCATCGCACTGGTGGAATACCCCATGCCTCGCAGACAACCGGTATGTACATCCGTACAGCCACAGATAAAATAGGTTAAGGCGATAATATGCAAACGGGTAACACCGAATTGAATAACCTCTGGGTCGGAATTATAGATACCAATCAGCTGTTCTGAAAAGAAGAATGTAGGAATTCCCATACCCAAGCCAATCATCAAAACTACGCCCAGACATTGCCAATAGATTTTTGGCAAACGGTATAATTTTCGTGCGCCAATGTTTTGGCTGGTAAAGGAAACTGCCGTTTGAGAGATTGCGTTCATGGCAGTCCAGATAAATCCTTCAATATTTCCGGATGCCGAGCTTCCGGCGATGGCATTTGAGTCAAAGGAATTGACGGAGGACTGAATCACGACGTTGGATAGGGAAAAAACAGTGCCCTGCAGACCGGAAGGCAAACCGATAACCAAGATTTGCTTTAATTTGTCCTTATGTATTTTCAGTTTTTTCAAATTCAACTGATAGGAGGATTTTTGACGAATCAGACAGAGAAGAACCAGGATGCAGGATAACACTTGGGAAGATACGGTCGCAATGGCGACGCCGGCCACTCCGATTTTAACAACCAGAACAAAGAACAGGTTTAACCCTATATTTAGAGCGCCTGAGATGCCGAGAATAAACAGCGGCCGTTGGGTATCACCTGCCGCCCGGAGAATGCCTGCGCCAAAATTGTACAGCATAGAGGCTGGCGCTCCAATAAAATAAATTCGGACATAGAGACTTGCCAGATCAATTACATCGTCCGGAGACCCCATCCAACTCAATAATGTTGGGGTAAATGGAATGGCGACTGCGGTACAAAAAAGACCACTGATGCAAGCCAGTAAGATAGCTGTATGCACGGTTTCGTGTACATCGTTGTCGCGTTTTGCCCCCAGATAACGACCGACCACCACGCTGGCACCTACGGAAAACCCAATAAACAGGTTTGTAATCAAGTTAATCATGGAACTGGTAGAGCCGACTGCTGCCAGTGCCTGATGTCCTTCAAAATTTCCCAGGACAATAATGTCTGCCGCATTGTAAAGGAGCTGCAGGATTCCGGAGAAAATCAGCGGCAGGGAAAATAAAAGGATTTTTCCCAGCAAGGGTCCGGTCGTCATATCGATTTCATACTTTTTTGTCATATTTAGCCTCCCTGGTTAAAAGTCAAACTGTATCCGACCGTCTTTTAGAGCAAGAACAGCATCAAAGGGTTTTCCATTTTTTGAGATAAACCCTTGGATTTTTGCTGTTTTTCCAGTTTGCAGCAGAAGACGTACATTGGCTAGAGAAATTACACGGCCGCAAATCGTATTGCTTACGGAAAATTTACAGCCTTTTTCCTTGTAATTGGAACAGCCGTAACCGAATACTGTCCGCCGTACGGTTCCCCCGCACAGGGGACAGACGCCGGCTTCGTCCCCGTAAAAACCGTCGTCTGTGTCTGTTTCCGGTGGAGCAGGGAGGTGATGGCTGTTAAATACTTCCCGAATTTCTGCTTCCGCCAGCTGGACACTATCACGGACAGTAATTTCGCCCCGGTATACCCGTTTCAGGGCTTTGCCCAGTTCTGAGGTTTTGTATTTGTCCATACCGATGTTCATTCGTTCCAGCGCCTGGATAAGGTATTCTCCCCGGGGCAAAATCGTGTAAACGTCTTTTTTCAGTAAAATGTATTCGCTTTTCCTGGCATTGTCGATAATTCCTGTTCGGGTGGCTTCGGTACCCAGTTCCAATCCCTCAAAAATTGCCCGGTATTCTTCTGCATCGTCTTCTTTGTCAGCTGCTGCTTTTTCTTCCCGAAAAGGATTTTTCAAATAATTGTTTAAGGTTTCAATGGTATAATGCCGAGGGGGAGAGGTCTCCTTTTCCGTGGGACGGAATGCGGTATTGATTTTGTCTCCTTTGTTCAGGGGAGGGAGCCGTTTGTCTTTTTGCCCGCCGTCGTCGTACTTCATCCAGCCAGGCTGGAGAATCACAAGTCCTTTCAGGACAAATTCCTCATAGTCTCCAGTTTGAACAGTAATTTCTGTCTTTTCCGCCAAGCATTCCTCGGCGCAGAACGCGGCAACAAATCGGCGGAACACTGTGGTATATACAATTTTTTCCCGGTCGGACAGACGGTCAGGAGCGGGAATTTTGACGGTAGGGGTAAGTGCTGAGTGGGATTCAATCTTGCTGTCGTCAAAAATAGTCTTTTTGTCTTTGAATTCCACCGGATATCCGATTTTTTTGATTTGAGCCAAAATTTGCTTCATTCGGTCCTTTTCCGCTGTCGCTAGATACTCAGAATTGGTTCGAGGATAGGTCAGAAAGCCGGTTTCATACAATTTCTGAACAATCGCCAAACTTTCTTCCATGGGCATTTTATGTTTTTTCCCCAAAAGGTTCTGGAGTGTGGAAAGAGAAAACAGTTTTCCAGGGGCAATGGTGGTTTTTCGTGTTTTTTTTGCAGTAACAACAGTGTCCGCCGCGTTATATTTGTCACAAAGGGCTTGGGCTGTACCAAGTTCCGATGCCGGAAATTTCTGCTTGCTGACCAGTTCGATTTCTTCT
>CALXAO010000004.1 GCA_944386295.1 uncultured Clostridia bacterium
GATCGTATCGAAGTGGGAGCAAAAATAAAATGTGCATCGTCTTCCGATGCGTTGCACCGAAAAAGCACCACAAAAAGGCAGATCCGTATTGTTTACAAGTTTGTAGGCGCGGTCAACCTGCAATGAGGCACAAAACGGGCGGAGCAATTTCCGCTCCGCCCAAAAAGTGTCCTTAATTCTACCTTACGAGGCTCAGGCTGAGGCATGCAGGATATTGAAGATGGACGATAGAGTGCTTGAGTGGAATAATGAGTGGAACCAAAGTTGGTAAATTAAATTGTAGGGAAGTATTGGTCTTGCTGTGCCAACGTGGTTTGCATATAATGAAATGCGCCTGAATGACCTGAAACGTTAAACGTATAAGGTTGTTTTGGCGCATTGTGTATTGCTTTGTTTCCACAAGTTCTACTATTTCATTTATCTATTGCATAAACAAAACCACCAAATGAACAATTTATAATAACACTCTGTGGTTATTGAATTCTATATAAAATTTCGATATAACATAGTCAATGTTACTATTTTTGAGGCTTAACTATGGATATCATAATTACAGAAAAACCTAAAAAACTTCGGCGAAACAAAGACAATACACAGGAACAACTTGTCAATCACCTGAACATTTCAATACAAGTCGGAACGGGGGAGAAACATTTAGTCCACAATGAAAAAGAGGTTTTATTCTCGTGAGGTAGAGGTTGTCCAAATGGATTTTAGAAAAACCGCACATGTTTTCCGCATTGATACTATCCCCATCATAATGCTTTCGATTATCAACATATCCAAGCACGCTAAAGGACAATTAATCTTCCATATTGTAAAAAGTTTTCCGCTAGGAAAATACTTTTAACATTATCAGAAAAAGCTTGAGATATTGTATGTTTCTTATCTATTTAGGTAGCATATTTGCCATTTTACGGAGTAAGTCATATGTGCACGGTAGAATACATTCAGTGCTTCTGCAATCTCTGGTGCACTCATTGGCTTTTTTATGACAAAGCCATATGATATGACTTGAAAAGATTCTGGAGCATACAGTTCGCGGATCACCTCAATTAGGATTCTCGGTTCCACAAACAATGCAATCAATTTTTTCAAGAGCCAAAGGTCTATTATCCTTTCCTCTACCTTGCTTTTAATTTTTTGTTTTACTGAAAACAATCTTCGACGAAGAGTCCCCTCACTGGTATTTTGTTGTCTTGCTATTTCTGCTGTAGACAAACCATTTAAGTAGTAGTTGGTATGCTTTGGTTAAGAATGCAATGCGTTGATAAACAGAGCGGAGCAACTCAGCGCTATCATCCCCTTGCCTTTGTCAGCAATAAACTGCAAAACTTCATCTGCATCGCCGCCATAATATGTATCTGCATATTTTCTACGGTTGTTTGAAAAATCGGCATATACATTTTGGGCAACGCTCCGAATAAACGAATATAAATTTGTTATTTCTCCGTCTGTACGAGCCATCATAACTATCGTTGGCATGCACATAACAAAACCCAAATAACTTGTTCAGGAAGTCATTATCCAATTGTTTCAGCAGTTCTTGTTTTTTTCATAGCTTCACTTCAAGCGATTGATCAATGCTTTCACCTATATAGTCCCCGAAAACTCGATTTGTTAGGTGGAATTAGTGATATTATAAAAAAATATAATTTTTTACTAATACAGGAAAAAGGCAGCAGGATTTTATTCCGTGTTACCTTTTACTCGCTGTCAAAGAGTTTTAACTAAAGGTCCAACTTATTCCTCGTAAATCAGCAACAATAATCAATGCCATTTAGATGCAATCCTTTGTCCTATGCTTCGCGTACAATTGACATAACAAAATATTCGGTTGCATCCTTAAATCGGAACAGTTCTGGTACAGAAATCAAATGCATTGAAACAATTGCGTTCATCGAAGTGATGAACGCTTCAAATATATCACCAATTGCAGATTTCATTTTTTTCTGTAGCAGAACGAATCAGCTCCATTATTTCATTATAGTCGCATTTTTTTATAACGGGTATTTTAACGTATGCCTTATCCTCGTTATGTTCAATTAGTCCGTCACCCTCAAGACGCAACATACAGGAAATGAAGTCATTTGGAATATCCGGAATCATTTAGCGGAATTTCTCTGTAAATATGCCAAAGTAATGGGATAATACACTTAAAAATACATATCAAATACACCGGCAAGGACTATCCCATAATGTGGTATTAAATTCGCAAAGAGTTCTCTCCTTTTTTCCATCAATTGAAACATCATGGGTTTTACGATGGCCGCCATGTATGGCATTATGCAAGTGCTTCATTTATAGCCTGTTTTGTTTACCTCGGAATTTACTGCAATAGCATGAGCAATCCAATGCCCACCGTCTTTGTTTCGGGAAGTTAGGCACTTTGATTTTATCTATTCCAAAATATCCGAATCCTGCAAGCCTTTAAAACAGCATATCGATCAAGAATAATTTTCTGTTTCCCAGGTAGTCAAGATCTGCAATGCTTCTAGACATTTTTTAATGATACCTATATCACATCAAAATGCTCGTGAGCAAACTCAAGCTGAAGTTTAAAAAATTTAATTTTTCTTGTAAATTTGTGATGATGGAATCGGAATATTTACCACCTTCCGTTTGAATCATCAGTTCTCCGTCTACGAGCTTACTCACAATACGCAAGAATACCGATCGCTTATGTTTATGGAGGACATAGGAAAGAAATCAAATTACCCTCGACAAGAGAAATAAGCTCATTTTTAATTCCTTCTTCACAGCCAAAAGATCCCAGCAAATAATTTTCTCTCGATTCCATAGTTTCAAATCCTTTCTGCATTTGGCTGCGCGCTGCATATAACTAGCTTTCAACTGTGCCTCCGGAAATACCTAAATCTTTTGCAATAGCAGCAACGCTTTGATTCCCGTAGTAGAATCGAATCAACACTTCCCACGTAATATATGAGAAATGGTTCAACTCCTTTCGAACTTTTGCAGCTTCTTCATCCGAAACACTCAGACCTTCTTCTAAACACACTGTAACAGGAGAACAATACTTGTTGCGGAGTCTGTCATTATGCTTATGATAAAGAGTATTGGAAAGCCACGTCTTAGGATATTCGATTGTTTTTCCGCTATGAACACTGGTAAAGGCCATAAGCATCAAAATCTTCTGCATCTGTCTGCGAATTGCATTTTGATATTGCAAGCTGCATCAGATAATCATAATATCCAATGATATCGTTATTTTTCATATTTCCCCTGATTTCTGGAATGCTCTTGAACACATATAGTCGCAACAAGTTAAAGTCGGTTGGAAGTTTTATTGATTTTTTCTATTATATTAACATCAGCAAAAAACTGTTTTGAGCACAAATACTTTAAAAATTGAATGTGTAATTTAAGCATTATGTTTCACATAGTAATCGGGAACACTGAAAATGCAAAAAATGTTTTGATTACCTTGTTTATGTACTTAAAGGGAACGCGATTGCCAATCATTGCAAATGGAATATTGCAACAAAGTAGGTGTTTAGATAGACTATCTGCTACTCGGCAATAAAGAAAACTATACTGCCACTGAGAAACACAATATAAGAAGCAAGCTGAACAAATTTTTATATTATTTTTTCCGACAAAGATTTCGAAATTTAAAAAGATAGAATTGCAAACGATTATTTTAACATGGCATTGCTATCGGCAGAGCTCGGGAAAAACGAACGTGCCTTAACCAAACGCAAAGCAATATCAGAACTGCTTGTCCATAACATATATTACGAAAAGAAAAGGACTACTAAAATTCAGCATCAATCATTATCAAAAAGTTTAATTGAAAGCGCTTTAATGCTATCGTGACGATCCGAGGTTTCCCGTGAATCAAAAAAATGAAAGACTTATCCTAGAAATTTGTAAAAATAATATAAAGGAGAGGCACCATCCGCATAGCGCCTCTCTCTTTGGATTTTTCTTTTTTATTCAACCAAACCGCTTCGTTCAATACTCTGAATAAAGTATCTCTGTGCAAACAAAAATACAATCAGCAACGGAAAAATAATCAACAGAGAAGCAGTATCGTTGATGGCAGAAATTTGGTCAATATCTTCAATAGAAGCAGCCACCATAGAAGCCTTATTAGACAGAATTTCCAGTTTAGGCATCAGCATACTGTTGTAAGTGGTATCGGTCCACTGCCAGGTAAAAGAAAACAAAAAGACTGTAATCATCATATTCATAGCATTGGGAAGAACAATGGAAACAAAGGTTCGGAGAGGTCCCGCACCGTCAATGTAAGCAGAGTTTTCCAATTCCTTCGGCAACCCACGGAAAAACTGACGCATCAGATAAATGTACAATCCATTCTTCAATCCTAACCCGGTAGCGGACAAAATAGCCAGCGGCCAGAAAGTATTGATAAGGCTCACATCTCCAGCAAAGTTACTAAACCGAACAAACAACGGTAGCTGAATAGTCTGCGCCGGGATAATCAAAGTCATCAAAACCAGGAAAAACAGCAGATTCTTTCCACGGAACTTAAACCGGGCAAATCCGTAACCGGACACACAGGCAACAACCAACTGGAACACCGCTACAATCAACGAAAGCAGTGCGGTATTGATCAACGAGGTCCAATAATTCATGTTCAGCATAGCCCGCTCAATAAAATACGTGGAACCTTCTCGGGGAATGTACATAACTGTGGTATCGGTAATATCGTTGGTACTCATGAACGCGACAATCCCTTTTACCACAAAAGGATACAGAATCATATAGGAAATACCGAGAATCAAAATAAACCGCAGAATGATCCAGGTCAAACGGCCCAATCCATTCAAATTCAGATTCCGGCGTTTCCAGGTAGGCCAGTCAAGTTTCTGTTTCGGCATTTTCGGCTTCTTTTCTACCGTAAACATTCTGGCAAGGAGGTTCTTTTGCTTCTTCTTTTTCTTCACAACTTTTTTCGCAGTTGCTTGTGTTGCACTCATTCCGCTTACCTCCTTAATCCTGATATACGATCAATTTCTTGACCAACAACCAAATGACCGCCACAAAAACAATGACCACCAGCGTGTAAATCCAAGAGAAAGCCGAGGCCAAAGAATAGGTTGCCACATTAGTAAAATATTCATTAATGAAATTGACTGCCTGATTATCAATTCGTGTAAACAGATCAATAACCGTATACAGAAGGTTTACCAGAATCAGAGGAGAAATCATAGGAAAAGAAATCTTCCAGAAGACTTCCCATCCAGTCGCCCCTTCTACTTTGGCTGCCTCATACATATTGCTGGAAATTGATTGCAGTCCCGATAGGAAAACCAGCATCTGCACACCAGCGGAGGTAATTACACTGTAAAGGCTATTGATAGCCGTACTGATGACAGAGGCCAGTTGGGTGCTACCCAAAGTAGACAGCATCAACTGTTCCAACTGGGTAAAGTCAAACATCATCGTATCCACACCCACATCCAGTTTAGAACCGGACTCATAGACATCGGTCAGCGAAGTCAGATTATCAAAGTAAGTAATAATACCGGTTGACAAAACCACAGGGATGAAAAAAATTACGCGAGCCACCGTTCGGCCTTTGAAGTTTTGATTCAACACATTCGCCATAAAGAAGGCAAAAAAGATAATAATAAAGATTTCCGGCAGAAGCGCTACTGTAGAGGAAAAAACGGTTTGCAGGAAACCGGTTTCCACAAACAGAGCATTGTAGAAGTTCTGCCACCCCACAAACTCCAGCGCCCTGCCGGGCTGGCCGGCATTGGCACTGAAGGCATACATCATAGATTGAACCAGAACCGGAATGTAAATAAAAGCAAATCCAATAATCAAAGGAGATACAAAAAGATATCCGTAGAGGCTCTTTTTCCGTTCCAGAGAAAGGAGCTGCTTTTTTAGCGGGGGACGCCGCTTTTTTCCCTTAGGCACTGGCTTTCTTTTCTTTACGGCTACAGCATTCTCAGCCATGGCTTAACCCTCCTCGTTCTCTGTTTCGTCCCCGGTTCCCGGGTCGTCTTCCGGAACTTCCGGAAGCGCCTCATAGGCAGAACCTGTGGCGATTTTTTCATATTCCTCTGCGGTCAAAACCTGATAGGAACGGGCAGAAAGCACCGTACGGTCTTCCAGTTCCACGTCAACATCGTTGTAGTTGACCAGGATAGTCACACCGTTCGCATAAGTAGTAACAAACACACCATCTACCCGGACTCGGGTTAACTCGGGAATCGGCGTATCTTCCTGATATCCAGGATCTCCAGGTTCCAACCAACCAATCAGGCCCTCATGGTCCAATACATAGTAAGCATTCGCCTGCTCGTGATTTTCAATCGGCTGATTGACAACTTGATTCAAGACCCCCGCAGCTTCCTTGTACAGCTTAACTGCTTTGTCAAAGGTATCCATATAATGAGAAGAATAATAGTTAAAGAACTCCGTATAGTTAAACACCGTGTCCTCGGCACCCATCCAGCGGAAATAAATACCGGAACCAGTTTCCAAACAGCGAAGCAGCGCTGTCTCGTAATCGGCTTCCTCATTCATGGGAGAACCAGTATAGTTGACATAGCCATGCAGGACAATCTGCATAAAAGGAATGCTACCGCTCGAAGAAAGATACTGACTGGACCCTAAGGGCATATTAAGAATATGCGAGGCATACTTCCAGCTGTAATCGTTGCCGCCTTCCACCATCAGATCATAGTCGGAAAAGATATTAAACACTTGCACATGGAAGTCGGTAGCAATGGCACGAGAAACATTTCGGTTGGTTTTGTAACTGGAATTCAGCGAGCTGCCCATGTTACCCAGAGAAATCTGCTTATGATTCACAACCTTTTCAAAAGACGCGCGGAACGTTTCCGCAAACTTGGGCATTACGTCCGGCGAAAGAATAGACTTCGATGATGCATATTCGTATGCGGTGAGCAAAACACCGGTAGCATTATTCCGGGCAGAAAGAGAAGCAATGGACAGATTCAAACGGCGCGCAGCGTCTTCAGAAACGCTAAAACCATCACCGATCACATCATTGTACACATACATGAAATCAGCCGACGGGAAAAAGCCCATGTTGTTAGAAGAAACATATTCCACCAGGTCGCTGAGTTCCGCAGGAGACCCCATCTCCCCGATCAGGTTCAAATCGTTATATACAGTGTTGTAATACCCGCCATTGGCCCAGAAAGAATACCGAGCAATGACATTGTCCACCCCGGAATCTTTCAGGTTCTGAAGAATTTCCTTTGCCTGGGTATAGGTTGTCAGGGCTTTTTTCACCGATACAGGAATTCCCAGCACAGACTCATTCACATCAATAGCACCCAACAGGTCCACATAGAAGGGAAGGGTGGTATTTTCCACCGTTTCGGTAGGAAGCACACCAGTGCTTTGCAAATACGACCGATAAAATTTAGCGTATTCCGCATAGGTCATATCTCCCTCTGTAAACAGGTACCGGAACTGATACTGGGCGACCGCCCGATCTTTAGCCAAAAGAAGACCGGAACCAGTAGCATCGGTAGCAGAAGAATACACACGGTAATCCCGCTCGGAGTAAATTACTTCATAATAAGCGGACGCCACCGGGTTTCCAGTTCCCGCAATGGGACGACCGTAAACATAACACTGCCCTCCGCCTTTTTCCATGACAGACATAATGCCGCCGCCGTTTTTCACAGAATCACTGATGGGTCCTCGATCATATACTGTCACACCGGAAAGCACCGGTTGGCTGGAATCCAGGCTGATAAAACGATTGAAAGTTTCGTCCGAACCATAAATCTGCGCTTTATAGGCATCCACCGTCACATTTCCCCGAGCAGGGATTATCGAACCAGAACCGTCGGGAACAATCAGGTATTCGGTCCCAATCTGGGCATTGTTAGCTCCCATGCCCCGGTAAAGGGCCAAGCTGTATAGCTTCTGCTTAGAGGGGCCGAGAATCAGAGAAGAATCCAAGTTCACCTGAAGTCCGTTCTCATCCAGAGTCAAATCCAGCGGAATTGTATACAACACCGCACGTTCCGGCCCCTGGTAGTCGGCCAGTTCCATTTCCCGTTTCAAATCTTCCACGGTAAAACCGGCAGCAGTCAGCACTTCCTTGACCTGCCGTTTCTGAATAGTGGAAACTGCAGCGTAGGACACGTACAGTGTCATGACGTCGATAGTGGGGAACGTTTCCTTGAACCGCTCTCGGGTTTCCAGATCGATGGTATCAGGAGACATAAACCGATAACAATTCTCCAGCGTCCGCAGATAGCTTTGGTAGGTCGCAGCATCCAGACCGGCATTGGCCAAACCGGGAAGAATTACGTTTTCATAAGTATTCTGAGTAATCACCGGCGGAAACAAATCCTTATCTGGATCGTTCCCAATGGTGTAAATCAGCCGAATGCTATTTTCCCCAGTCTTGAGGACCCAGAAGCTGCCATCCTCCTGACAGTTCCCATAGAAGTTAAAGGAATACCTCTTGTTGGTCACATCATAGGCTTCCAAAGAAATGGGAGAGGCAATATTCTGAATTTGAGACGAAGAAAGATTGGTTTTCGGATCCCGATCGGGATTGGAATGGAATGCATTGGAATTGGATTTATCCATCACGGCGATATCTGTGGTCTCAAAGTCAATATAAAGGCCGTATTTGTCATTTTCCATGAGCAAATACATATCAGTCAACCCGTTGAGACTCCCGTTGGCCCGACTCACTTTGGGATATCCGGCAGGAATGCTTTTATACGCCTCATCAATAGGACAATAGAGGATTTCATAATCGCCGATCAAAGTATTGTTGATAAACTCCGTCCGCTGCGCATCGGAAACGTAGTCCGCGCTGGTAGTGGAATTCAGTCCGCAGGCAGACAGGGACATAGAAACCAGCAAAACAACAGCGACAAGTACAAGAGCCTTTGATTTTATTTTCATTCGTAAAGCCTCCTTACTCGTTCAGCCGGAAGATGATTTCAGTTCCTAAAGAAAGAACAAAACTCATCATCTGTTGAAGCAGGAAAAAGATCAGGACAACAATAAATGCAATTACCGCCATCCCAAGAATTGTGAGGATTGTCGTGCCGACTCCTTTTTTCACAGAATATTGATGGACAATCATCATCGAAAGAAACACATAGGCGTAAGCCAAAACCATACCCAAGGAACCAATAGCGGTAAAAACACCTTGCTCAGCTGTGGTCAGGAAATGACTCAAGGGAATCTGAATCAGATTGCAAATGGACATCGGCAGGGTGGCAAAGCAGGTCCCCATAAAAATATCACTCAGTTTGCCGTCGCCGTCCATCAAAGATGAGAAACACCAGTTGGCAACAGACCAGAGAATAAAAGGAAGAATCGCTACCATCAGTTCATACATCAGATTCAGATGAAGTTGTTCATAGGGGTCAGTAAACAGATAGCCCAGTGTCTGCCGGCGAATAATATGCGTAAGAGCGTAGAATATTAACAGGACAATCGCGCCCGGAAGCGTCCGCCGTTTTGGATCGTTTTTCAGGTCAAAGAAGCCATCAAAGGGATGAATCAAAATATAAAACGCGTAACGAAGGCGTTTCAGCGTTTCCAGAGCACCGGAGCCGAACCTTTTAAGAACGTTTCCGACACTAGCCATTATTCATCACCTCTTTTTTTATTAAATGATTTTGTTATCTTCGGAATTGCGGCCGCTGCAAGCTCTGCGGCTTTTTTCTTTTTCTGATTAACAATTTTACGCCAGGTCACCAATGCCATAATTCCGACAATCAAAACAATCGCCGTAACCACAATCAGCGTAAAGTTTTCTTCCAGCTGATCGGTCCGCAACGCAGCATAGGCCATAGAGTAATTTTCTTTTTCGCCGGCGTGGGACAAATAATCCACAGCACGGGCGTAATGCTCCAGCGCCAGGTCATCGTCCAGAATTGTCATACCAATACGCATTTCCGCTTTTCCCAAACCAATATAGGCAATAAACATATTGGAATTGTAATTTAAAACCTCATTCCAAAGAGGAATGGATTCTTCCCACAAACCGTTGGCCGTTGCCTCGGTGGCTTGGTTAATTGCATGCACATAATCGGTTGCTTTGAAAACGGTTACAGTTTTATTGTTAGAGTCAGCTACATAGTAATAGTCACCGTTAATAGCCAACCCGCAGGCATTAGAAAATTTTCCCGCCTGGGTCCCGGAACCGCCCCCCATATACAAAAGATTGCCATCGTTATCGTAAGTAAAGAACCGGCCGGTCCGCTGATCCAAAAGTGTATATCGTCCGCTGTCCGAATCCACGGCAACATCTACAATCAAAGGATAGACGTCATAATCCGCCCATAAAAGATCTCCCATAGGAGCGGCAAGCCCCTTCCTCCGCAAAACATCAGTCCCATCGGCCGTTAGCTTTTTCACCGGTGCGTAGTTGGAAGTTTTACTCCAGAGACTCAACTGCATAACCGCAGTTTCTCCCAGTGCGGAGGTCGTGGGATAAATAAACCCACGGCTGTCTACGGTCAAATTGCTATATTCAGTCGGAACAAATTTGTTCAAACTGGCTTGCTGCTGCTCGGTAGCAATAGCACGCCAAATCCGTTCCCATAAGCTGACAATAACTGAAGGCGTTCCGAAGAAAGCCCGGAAATTTCCGTCACTGTCTACCTGCATAATCCCCCGGTTGATCCCGGAAGCAATGATTTGCAGGTCTCCGGTATTGTCAACCACAATTTTGGTGGGTTTGAACACATAATTCTCGCCCAACACCGACACCCGAATAGACTGATATACCTTGGAAACCAAACCATTCCGGTCACAAACTACAATCCGTTGGTTCTCGGTATCCGCTACAAAAATACGTTCATCCTCAGTTACATAGATGCCTTCAGGTGAAGCAAAAGAGGTATTGCTTCGACCTCCGGAAGAACCGGAAGAACCGCCTTCCTCGCCCTCCTCTCCAGAGGAGGTCTGCACAATTGCCAAGGGCGGGATATCACCTGAAAGCCGCTCTACAACTGAAACGACCTGATACTGTTCGTCCAGAATATAAATGCGGTTCCCATTCTGATCCAGAATATACAACAGACCGTTCCGAAAAAACACATCTGAAGGGCGAAAAGTATTGGTAGTAGAGGTGCTACTGCCAAGCAGATTGGACAGGGAAATAACTTTCTCTGTGGTAAAAGCCAGAGGCGCATCTACCGCCTGATATTCCAGGTTATAGAAATAGTTGTCAGTCACATTATTGATCGGAAGCGCGGAGGAAGGCACCATCAGAGAAAGGACCAGACAGACTAGCAAAGAAAAGGTCAGTGCAATTTTTATTAATTTTCGTTTCATACCGCTTCCCCTTTCTTAGTCTTTCATACCCGAGGTTGCCATGGTCTCAATAATATTGCTTTGCGTGACCAAGAAGGTTCCCACAGGGACAATAAGCATAATGATTTGAATTGCCATAGATACACCGGCTCGAGCAATACCTTCCGCCGCAATTTGACTCAACGCGTAAGCAAGGGTTTTGAGTTCCTCACGATAGATATAAATACTGGCACCCTGGTTCCAGAAGTCACGAACAGAAAACACAACCAAGGTCATCCAGGCCGGCTTCATGTTGGGCATTAGAACCTGGAAGAAAATCCGAAATTCTCCAGCACCATCAATGCGAGCGGCTTCCAGAACTATATCCGGGAAAGTGTCCACAAAACCCCGAATTAAATACAAAGCAAAAGATGAACCCAAGGCCGGAATCAAAAGACACAGCCAAGTATCAATCCAACCCAGCCCAGCCATAATCAAATAATTAGCAACCGCCTTAGCCGGTGCAGCAAACATTAGGCTGAGGATAATGATCTGGTTCAGGAAGTGTTTGCCCTTAAATTTGGATTTGGACAGAGGGTAAGCACACATAGACGCAGAAATAACGTTAAACACTGTTCCGACAATCGTAATGAAAATCGTATTAAATAAGTATTTGGTAAAGGGAACTGTCGAATTGGACAAAATCGTAACCAGATCCTTATAATTGTCCATTGTGGGATTTCTTACGATCAGGTTTGGGGGAAACAGCCAGATTTCATGCAGGGGTTTAAAAGAGTTGGAAATGGCGTAAATCATAGGGAAAGCCATGAATACACCGCCGATCAGCAAAAAGAGAATCAGGAACAGGTCCCCGGCAAAACTCCGGTTCACCCGTTTCGACTTGAACATTCGGCGCTTCTTGTGATAAATCACATTTCCATCAGCATCAATTTTTCCCTTTTTAATCAGCTTTTGCTTTTTCTTCTCCGGAAGGGAGGAATAATCTTTGACTTTGCTCAACATTTCGTCTTCCCCTCCTTTACTTTCCGATCCGGTTCAAAACGAACTGGATCAGCTTATTTGCAATCACAGAAATAATGAACAGAATCGTCGCAATAGCACAGGCATAGCCCATTTCATATCGGACGTTTGCATAGTCATGCAGATGGTGCATAATCGTATGCAACTTGTATTCCTGGGTCGGCATACCGAACACAGCAGTAATTACTCCGTCGATTCCGAAAGTACCGGAAATAGACATAACCGCACCAAACATCAACTGGCCTCGCATTTCCGGAAGGGTAATAAAGTACAGTTCCTGCCACCGGTTCCGAATACCATCCACAGCACCCGCCTCATACAGAGACTTATTTACCGTCTGAAGACCGGCAATAAAAGTCAGGAAGGTGGTCCCCAAAGACTGCCATAGAATGATAATCACGCAAACGGCAAACATATAGTCAGTATCTACCGTCCACCGAATAGGTTCGGTAATAATCCCAAACTCCTGCAGCCAAGCATTAAAATATCCGTAGCTGTCATTGCTAAACAACAAGCTCCACACTGCGCCGAACCCGCCAGACAGAGCAGGTGCGTAAAAGAGCAAGGTTAGAAAAGCACGGGGTTTGGGGGGGATCTCGTTAATCAGCCAAGCAAAAGCAAAACAAAGAAAATAGCCGATCGGCCCAGTAATCAGAGCCAGAATAAAAGTATTCTGCACCGCTGTCGCAAATACCCCGTCATTCAGAAACAGCTTCGCATAGTTGTCCAGTCCCACAAATTGAGGGAACTCCAACATATTGAAGTTCGTCAGGCTAATGACAAGGGAAACGATTACGGGGAGAATGGTAAACACGAAAAACGCGATCATGAAGGGCCCCATGAAAACCAGCAGGGACAAACGACGCTGACGGTTTGCTCTTGCCAGGCTCTGGGATTTCATTGCTTTTTGTTTCATTTCCTTTCCTCCAGCATCATTTATTCATCATAGGGGAGGCCCAGCTGCTGACGTTTGTACTTGATCTCCTCATTGATGGTCTGCACATAATCCAGCAATGTTTCCCGTGGGTCAGCATAGTCATCAAGGACCTCGTTAAACGCAAAAGAATAATACCGGGTATAGTAGTAACCGCCTACCATTTCGGGATAGCCCACCAAATTATTCCACTGCTCCATCAGACTGCTGAGTTCATCGGAGGTCCAGGGCATTCTCTGAGCTGCTTCCCGATTGGCAGTATTATACCGAGCCGCAGAACCCAGAAGGCTTTCCAGTTCCCGGCCAAAATCAGCCTGAGCGTCGGTATCAGTCCACCAGCACATAAATTTCCATGCATCCGCTTTTTCCTGATCGGACACACCGCTAAGCATAACGGTAGAAGATACAGTAGTCGTTGTTACCCGATTGACGGTACCATCCTCCTGCACAGTACCCGGAACCGGAGCAAAGGACCACAGTCCCCGGATTTCTGGAGCAGAAACCGACAGAGTGTTATAGAAAGTATAGTCGGACATCCCGATAGGCATTTCACCGAAACGGAATCGGTTCTGGAAATTGTAGGACTTCGGACAGTTATACGTTGTATAAAAGTCAGTCACAGTAATAAAGGACTGAATGGCAGTTTCGGAATCAATATTGATCTGCTGCCCGTTGTTCTTGTACAGAGACCCACCGTTCTGATACAAAATCGTCAGAAAATCCGGGGGAGCAAAATCCATATAGCGTTTTTTCATTACCGCAATCAGGTCATAAACCTCATCCCAGGTTTCCGGAGGATTGACACCCATATCCTCCAAAATATCGGTCCGGTAAAACATTACAGGAAAACCTTGCGTTTCCGGCAAACCGTAATGACGGGTTTCGGTGGACGTCTTGGAGTTGTCGGTATAGACCTCCAGTGAGGAAGGAATAAAGGCCTCGGCACAGAAGCGCTCCTGAACCTCTTTAAAGTTTTCAAAATTATCCAAAGCCATCAAAGCATTCCGGGAAGCGTAGTTGATCAAAGTGGTGGAATCCAGTCCCATTACAACGTCCGGTCCTTTCCCGGCCAAAATCGAAGGCAACAGTGCGCCTCCTGGTACCAGTTCCAGATTAACATTGATCTCATATTCCGGAATAAAGGAACGCTCAATCAGACGCTGTTTAATCTGAGCCCGATCACGGCTGGTCGTTGTCCAGACGGTAATCTCGGTTGCATAGGTTCCCTCTGCCGTGGCACCGATATTATTGGAATCGGAGAAAAAGGAGGAAACAAACATAACAATGTTGTGGGTAAAGGAAGCCCAGAATCCTTTTTCGGCTTTCGGCGCCTGATACCCCTGTTCCGCCACCAGCAAATAGTCAATTTCCAAAGGCTGCTGCCGCATGGTCAGAAGCCAAGAACCAAGATTGGTAATATGATTTTTAAAGGCATCAAAATTCTTAGGGATGGAATCGGGATCATCGGCCATATTATATAAGGTAGAAACCACGTTGTACAGGATAGCGGTTTGCTGTCCCCGTTCCCCCAAAATTTCCAGAAGGCGGTTGTAGATACTCATAATTATATCGCCCTGAGCCTGTAGGTCGGCAATTACCTCAGGGATTTCCGTATCCAACTCATAATCCCGGTACAAATCAGGTTCGGCACCGGTTAAAGCCAGAATTCGGCGATAGTCAGCATTCAGTTTAGTCACAACCGTGTCTACCGCATTAATAATATCGGTCAACTCACCGGTGGTCGCGGTAATGCGGATGGTGTTTTCACCCTCCTTAAATTTAAACAGAAGTTCCTGCCCGAATTCGTCGGTAGGAGTAATCATCTGCCAAGAGGTGCTGTAACCTACCCGAACCTGAGTAGCTTCTTTCACCGGTGTTTCCCCATTGACCGTAATAGAACGGGACACAAACATACCACTAGTCTGATTCTGTCGGGCCCGGAGAATAATCTTATATAGGCCGGCCTGAGCCACATTAACTTTATATTCCACCCACTGTCCAGGCTGCTGCCAGTTGGTGCCACCCAGTACGTTGATTTTAATCAGGCTGGAAGATGCCGGCTGAGTTGCCGGAGATGTCCGGTCATAGGTAGCATACAGCATGGCGTCGGAACGGGAAGACGGATATTCAGCCTGGATTTTTGCTACCAGGGCATCCCCATTGACTACCAGGTCGGAATTCTGTGCCAAAAACTCTGAATAGGAAATGGTATCCGCCACACCGTATAAATACAGAGAAGCAATCGCTAATGGTTCCCGGACAGAGGTGAGACGGATAACTGTCTGTCCCTTTTCCAGATAGAACTGCAGTGCGCCACTGTAATATCCCGTGGAATCTTTAAAATAGGAATTTTCCACCCAACGGGGAGCCTCCACTGAAGACTGACGAATTTCGTTTCCATCCATGTCCTGCACAAAGTAACCGGATTCATAGATTCCGTCTGCGTTTTTATCCGGCAGTGCACTAAAGTCCACGTCGTCGGTATAAAGCCGATCCAACGCCGCGGTCTTTGCTTCGTTGTAGGGAATTTCTCCGTTGATAGTAATGGTCCGCTCGATGGTCACGCCCTTCCCTTCTACAGGATAATAAGTCGTTCCAAGCGCATACAGCCCGGTAGCGGGTACATCAACAACAAATTCAATATAGCCGGTCTCATTTGTCATCAGGACATTTTTCTTGCCTTCGTAATCCTGAATCGAGGCACCTTCGCCGACAAACGTGCTCAAATCGATGGGCACCATAGAATCCGAAGCAGTTGCTCGGGAATAGGTCTGAAGATATTCTCCATAGGAACCTTCTTTGTAAATAGCTACAAAGGGAATGGAGGATTCGTTCTCAACGACTTTGGCGGCAAAAGTTGTAACAGCAAAAGACTGCGCCAGCATGACGGCAATCAGTAGCACCACTAAAACTTTATTTTTGCGCACTGCAAATACACCTTCCTTTTGGTAAAAATGCGGTTGACATCCGGTAAAACCGTGTCAAAAGACAAAAGAACCATTCTCTGGGCGGCTTCCCGGATAAGGCTCTGTCACCTGATTGCATGTACTTATTTTAAATACTTAAATATTATAATATTTTTTTTGGCAAATGTCAAGAGAGCTACAGAAAAATTTATACTTATAAAATTCAAAAACTGTTTAAAACCATCTATTCCAAACAATATAATGCAATTTTAATGGAATATTTTTAGTGATATTTACCTGTCGTTTTAACCAATCTGTTATACATGCATTCCAAACATAACACTACATCATGTAATTTTATGAAAAAAATTTCGGTCAAAATCACAAGATATAGTATTTTCTGCAAAACAGCCAAAAATCCATTTTTGTAAAAGTTGCACAAAATTTCTACTCTAAACTAAGTTTCAGAAAATATTCAAAAAAGATTTGGTTTCCCGTCACAAGCAAAGAAAGCAGTGCATTTTTGCACTGCTTTCTTCAAAAAAATTCAGCCAATCGACTCAGATTTCACCAGAACCGCGTGCATAGCCACCCGATTATTGGGGTTAAGCCCCTTACAGGTAGAAAAGGTAATAATCCGACTATTTTCAGTAAAATTATAACGGGCAAAAGCCGCGATTTCATTGCGGCTTTGCAGATCATTCACAAAATCCACAAAATCCTGTCCAGAGGCAAAATTGGTCTTAATATAATAGTGTTCCACATTGGTCTCGTACCAAGAAAATATCTGCCATATGGTTCGTTCCGTAGGAGTATTGATATAAATAAAATGATTGTTCCCGTTGTTGTACCACTCTGGTTTCTCATTCAGGTACTTTAATCCGCCAAACATTTTATAACTACGGGCATGCCCGTAAAAGATAGTATTATAGTTGTTGGTGATAGTGTTCATATCGTTGCGGTAATCCGCATAGACCCAACCATTTTCATTTTCCTGCTTGCTAAAAGAATGATTTAGATAAAAGCTATTATTGTCAGTCTGCACCACAGCAATATCAAAAGGAAGTCCAGTCACGCTAGCAGTAGAGGGCATATATAACCATGCTTTGGTGTCTCCGTTAGAGTTTTGCAACCTATTCCAGTCCGGCTGTTTCAAATAAGGCAGCGCACTTACATCCACCTCATCAATCCCCACAATTGTAAAGGTATGCTCAGTCCGATCTTCCGTATTAACCCCGGTCTGATCCTCCTCGCCGATAGTTCCGGCATTGGGGTCATTCGGATCAATATAAACGCCCTCTAGGCGAGAGCCAGACCCAAAAGCACTCTCAATCACATGATCCAACTCACCGCTGATCTGACCTGATTGCAACAGATCCCGGACAATATAGGTCATAGATCCCACAAACACCAGCCCGCAAAGGATCAAAACAGTAATCATAGGTGCGGAAAATCTTTTCTTTTTTCTCCGACGTACTGTCCGAGGTCCGGTGACAGCTTCCGGTGTATTCTTTTCAGGATTGGTACGGTTTTCTTGTTCCATTACAGAGATCCCCCTTTTGGAAATACTGCGTCACACAGCATACAATTTTAAGAAAGCATGGACAGTTTTTCAGGGCAAACAGCCTTCAGAATCCGCTGGGCAACGGCTCCGGCCTCAAAACCATAAGCCTTCAGCAACTCTGCTGGCGTCCCGGACTTCCCAAACTGATCTTCCACCCCGATCCGCAGCACCCGAGGACCGGAAGAAGAAGGAAGAGCCATGCCGGCTACAGTTTCACACACTGCAGAACCAAAGCCACCGTAAATATTATGGTCTTCAATTGTCACAATGCAACCAGTTTCCTCCGCAGCTAACCGAATGGCGACCTCGTCCAAAGGTTTCACCGAGGGCATGTCTACAATCCGGCATTTCAAACCGATACCGAGCAACAGAGCGCGGATTTCAGCGGCCAGCGTATGGAAAGGACCAGTAAACATCAGCGTAATAAAATCCCCTTCCGCCAAGCGGTAACTCTGTCCTAATGTATAGGTCAGAGAACCTTCTTGGTAAACTACAGGAACCGGCGGACGGCTGGCCCGGATATACATAGGCCCATCGTACTGGGCGGCAAACCGGAGAACCGCTTTCATCTGGGTAGCATCGGATGGTGAAAGAACTATCATGCCTGGAATGGCCCGCATCAGCGCCAAATCCTCCAAACACTGGTGGGTCGCACCATCTTCCCCCACCGTCAAACCGGCGTGGGTTCCTATCACTTTTACATTTAAATGAGGATAGGCGATGCTGTTACGCACCTGTTCATATGCCCGGCCAGCGGCAAACATGGCAAAGGAGGAAGCAAACACCAGCTTTCCACAGGAAGCCATACCGGCAGCCACACCCATCATATTTCCCTCAGCAATACCGCAATCGATAAATCGGTCAGGATATGCATTTTTAAAAGTAATTGTTTTTGTCGCTTTGGCCAAGTCGGCGTCCAGCACATAAAGATTCTCATAGGAAGCTCCCAGCTCCGCCAGTCCTTCTCCGTAAGCGTCCCGGATAGCCTTCATTTCAGACATTGGCTTCGACCTCCTTCATTCCCTGCTCGTATTGCTCCGCGTTGGGCGCGGCTCCATGCCAGCTTACCTGATTTTCCATATAGGAAACACCTCGGCCCTTTATAGTATGAGCCACAATAACTGTCGGCTGCCCCTTGGTTTGCCTTGCTTCGGCAAGAGCAGAACGGATCTGGTCCAGGTCATGGCCATCAATTTCGATAACATGCAAACCAAAGGCTTTCATTTTTTCACCAATAGGTACAGGAGAAAGAACCTCGGCTACCGGTCCGTCAACCTGAAGACCGTTAAAATCAACAAACACACAAAGATTATCCAGCCGATAATGGGCAGCCAGCATCATGGCCTCCCACACCTGCCCTTCTTCCAATTCCCCGTCTCCCAGAACCGAATATACCCGGTAGGAATCCCCCGATTTCTTGCCAGCCAATGCCATTCCGCAAGCAGCAGAAATCCCCTGTCCCAAAGAACCGGTGCTCATATCCACGCCGGGAGTACATTTCATGCTGGGATGGCCTTCTAAACCGCTGTCTAGCTTCCGCAGGCAGTTCATGTTTTCCTTAGGAAAGTATCCTTTCAAGGCCAGGGCAGCGTACAACGCCGGAGCCGCATGTCCCTTGGACAAAACAAATCGATCCCGGTCAACAGCTTTGGGGGAGGAAGGAAAAACACGCATCTCCTCATTGTAAAGCACAGCCAGCAGATCCGTGCAGGAAAGAGAACCGCCGGGATGGCCACTTTTGGCATGGAACAGAGAAGACAAAATTAATTTGCGCATTTCGTTTGCAAATTCTTTTGTATTCAAGAACAATCACCTCAACATCTTATTTTATTTTTATTATAGCATATTTTCCGGACAAAAACAAGGGAGAACAAAAAATAATAAAATTTCGTTGCTTTTTTTTCAATTTTCAGCCAGTATCTTGATTTTTTTTCCGATTTATGATATGATAAAGAAATGAAAGGAGCCTTGCCTATGCCACAACGAACAAAATCATCATTTTCTAAGTTTCATCCTCTGCTGTTTCCGATTGCGGGACTGCTGCTCTGCAGCGGGATTTTTTTGCTGGCCCCCAGAGCCAAGCCTCCGGCGGAACCGGTTATATCCGTGCCGTCTATCGACACCGAATACAATACTTCCGTAGGCACTGAAACCGACCATTCCACAGAAGAACCAGAAGCATCGGTTTCCATTACGGTAGAAACTGCGGGAAGCCAAGTTCTCGTCCTAGATTTGAACACCGGCTGCATTTTGTTTGCCAAGAACGAAAACGCCCAAATTTACCCAGCCAGTTTGACAAAGCTACTTACTGCATTGACCGCTCTGAAATATGCGCCGAAAGATATGGTGTTCACCGTGGGCGGTGAAATCTCCCTTATTGGACCGGAATCTTCTATTTCCGGTCTGCGCAGAGGAGATGAATTGACATTTACCCAGCTTTTGGACGCCATGCTTTTGCCCTCAGGCAATGATGCAGCTTACACCATGGCCGCCGGGGTAGGACGGCACATTGCAAATAACCCTATGCTTTCCGCTGCCGCAGCAGTAGAACTGTTTGTAGAAAAAATGAACGAAACCGCTCAAAGCCTGGGAGCCCTGTCCTCAGTTTTTACCTGTCCTGATGGCTATCCAGACCCGGAGCATGTGTCTACGGCAGCAGATCTAGCTCGCATCGCTGCTGCAGCCTCCAAAAACGAAACCATCCGGGCCAGCACCCGAAAAAAAGAAGTCCATTACACCATTAACGGCCGTCCAGTAGTATTTAAGAACACCGATCAGCTTCTAGACCCCACCTCGGAGTATTATTATCCCGGAGTGTTTGGATTAAAAACCGGCTATACAGCCCGTGCGGGAAACTGCATGGCAGCTGCAGCAGAACAGAATGGAAAGGCCGTATTGGTTATTACTCTGGGATCAGAAACCTCGGAAGAGCGGTGGGAAGATTGCATTACATGCTTTAACACTGCGTTCGCAGCCTTAAACAACAAAAGGAGTATTTCATGAACTATTGCATTGATCACGATTATCATCTGCACTCCCGACTGTCCTCTTGCTCCAACGACCCGGCACAAACTGTGGGGGCCCTGCTGCGCTACGGACATCAAAACGGCCTGGAACGATTGGTGCTGACCGACCATTTTTGGGACGAAACCATACCAGGCGCGTCCCCCTGGTATAAAAAACAGAATTTTTCCCATATTCGACAGGTGCTGCCCTTGCCTCAAGACAACAAAACAGCCTTATATTTTGGCTGTGAGGGAGATATGGACAAAAATGGCGTTATCGGTATTTCTCCTCAAAGGGCGGACACATTTGACTTCATTGTCCTGCCAACCACACATTTACACATGACCGGGTTTACTATTGATCCCGATGGCACTGGCACTCAACAACGGGCAAAGCTTTGGATTCAACGGCTGGAATGGCTGCTGGACAGCAGTCTGCCCTTGCGTAAAGTAGGGTTAGCCCATTTAACCTGTCCGCTTATTGATAAATCCACCCATGACGGTGCTCTGCGGGTATTAGACGCGATCGAAGATCCCCGATTGGGAGACCTGTTTACCCGGGCAGCGGCCGCAGGTATAGGGATTGAGCTCAATGACAATCCTGACCGATACGATGATGCAGATCTACCCCGTCTCTACCGTCCCTACCGGATCGCAAAAGAATGCGGATGCAGGTTCTATCTGGGCAGTGACGCCCATCATCCTAAAGAGTTAGAAGGAGCCATGCACCGGTTTAAGATTATGATAGAAGCCCTGGAACTGACTGAAAATGACAAATATCACTTCCCCCATGAAAAAAAGTAAACGAAAAGGCGAAAGGAAATCCCTTTCGCCTTTTCGTTTACTTTACCATTACAACCATACCGCCTGCATTCCCAGCAAAGCATAAGAATCCTTTGCATTATCAATCACTGATTCTGCTATATTCCCTGTCCCACCACTGAAACCGGCAAAACGAAGAACCCTACACTATGACCCGTTTTTTTATAAAACAAAACCTCTCTCAAGCCTTTTTTCCGTTAATGCAAGAAAGATATCGCCATGGATTCACATAAAAAATTGCAGACAATACAAAGCAAACAACAAACAATCAGTCGGCAAGCAGCCTCGCAGCCCGGGGACCAACTTTAGCCCATACAGAGGAAAAGGACTCGTATGAAGGCATCCCTTCCACATTCCAGCACCGTTCACAGACGGCAGCCAGATTTTCGCAAATCCAAGGGGCCTCGTCTTCCGGCGCAGTCTCCCAAAAGCAGTACTGAGCACCACCAACCCGGTCGGTTGTAGGCAGTTGAATAGGGGTTTCAAATGCGGCGGATCGATCCCACCAGTTTTCCCAGCGAAACAAATTCCAGGCAAGAATATCCTTCCCCGTCCAGTGGCGGCCAGGCACGCAGTATAGAGGCTGCCAGGATACGTTAATCATAGAATACCCATCGGAAAACAGCCGGTCAGGGGTATAATATAGACTTTCAAAGGGTTCTACAAGAACATTTTCCGGGATAAAGCGTCTTCCTTCCGGAGGAAACCCTTCCCACACGGCAACCTGCCGCCCCAGGCTCTGTACATAACGGCAGATTTCGCCTACAAATTCACAGTACAGATCCTTCACATCCGCAAGGCCATGCGATTCCATGTATTCCACACATTCCTGAGAATCATTCCAAAGCTCCAGCTTTGCCTCGTCCCCACCAACATGAACAATCGGCGCATGCGGAAAAAGCTGACACATCTCGTCCAGTAATTCCTTTACGGCCTGACGAACCTCCGGTTTTCCAACACAAAGAACATTCGCTGCACCATCCTTCCAGCCAAACAGCTCCGGTAAAGCAGACACCATAGCTTTTGCATGACCTGGTATTTCCAATTCCGGAACTAAAACCACTCCCCGGGCTGCGGCATAAGCATCCAGTTCCTGCAACTGCCGTTTTGTATAGCATCGTCCCGGGGTGGAAAGCTCCGGATATCGGTCGGAGGGCAAAGTATAGGACTGATCATCATTAAAATGCAGATGCAGTCGATTAATTCGGAGCAGAGCGCACACATCTACATAACGGAACAGTATTTCCACCGGATGCCATTTCCGGGCAAGATCCACCATTAGCCCTCGGTAGTCCCGATCCGGGGCATCCTGAATGTCTACCCGAGGCAGTATCACTTCCCCGTCATTTGCCTCCATAAGCTGGAGCAGAGCAGAAAAGCCAGCCCATAAACCAGCCATATCGGAATAAAACACTGTAGCGAACCGATCCACCGTCACACGGTACCCACCGGAAGGAACGTTACGGGATTCCTTAACGACCACCCCGTTGTAACCGGAAGTAAAGGGCAGTCCGGTCAGACGAGTCGCCATGTCAAGAAACGCAAAAGTACTTTCCTGAGCCTGAAAAAGCACACGGGCCTGGGGGGGCAGGCGAAGAAAAGATTCGCCGTCCAGAAAACGGACAGACTTTGGAAACGGAAGCAGAGAAATCATCAAAAACAACCATCCTTATTCATATTCTTCCAAGACAAAAAATCACGTTAAAATTCATTTCTCCGGTTTGGAATTTTGTGACGGAAGAAGCCCCAGAGCCTCTTTAGCCAGAGCATCGGCTTCTTCGTTGTATTTCACCCCGGTATGGGCAGCAATCTTGCGACAGCAAACTTCCATTTGCGTTTGGTAGGGACGGACAAATTCCAAATATTTTTTGGCGCAGTCACTGGAAGCCTTCCATTTGCCCTCATACCAAAATGCAATGCCGTTATAATCATGGCAAAGAATTAACTTCCGATAACCTTTGGCAGCGGCCCATCGCAGGGCATACATAGCACCAAGCAGCTCACCCGCTACATTCCGAGCGGTGCGGGCTTCGGGACGGTCACCCCAGCCCTTGGCTCGGGTTACCTCTCCATCAGGTGTTAAAATCACACAACCATAGCCGTACCGGCCCGTAGAGGCATCAAAACTGCCGTCAACATAAGCAACCACCGTATCGACCGGACAGTCCTCTGTCGGTACAGCAACCGGGGCAGTGCTATTCAGCCAATCCTGAGCCTCTATTTTTCGTGAAAAGCTTTTGTATTCCGCTCCGGAAAAACCAGCAACAGCAGCAGAACACTCCTCCCAAGTCCGATAAATTCCAGGGAAAGTTCCTTTACGAACTGCATAATATTTTTGTTTCATTCCAATTTCCTTTGTTGTGGAAAAAAAGAGTTTTCCGCCGAAAACAGCCCGAAAACTCTTTTTATTTTTTGTGTAAACAAACACACCGCGGAGTGGGCCGCGGCAGTGTTATTCCTGTTCCATCGGGTCAAACCGCTCTCTGAACCTTATTGGCACGCAGGCAGTGGGTGCAGGCATACACATGGGTAGGCTTACCGTCCACAATCGCTTTCACACGCTTTACATTTGCCTTCCAGGTCCGGTTGGAGCGTCTGTGAGAGTGGGAAACTTTAATTCCAAAGGTCACGCCTTTCCCGCAATAATCACACTTTGCCATCGATTTTACACCTCCCGAGCATACGGATGTTGCAGTGTCAGTAATTTGTATTATAGCAAAAAAAATGTCTGATTGCAAGACACTTAACAAAAAAGTCGGAATTTTCTCGGAATTCCCCGGAAAAAGGGGTTGAAAATCCGGAAAAAATATGATATTATATATTGTATATATTTTTTAAAAGCAAGTGAGGGAACGGTTTTGACGGATGAATGCAATATGGCGCAGCCCGAAACATCCTCCTGCGGACATCGGCTGCAAAGGCTAGAACTGCAGGGGTTCAAATCTTTTCCCGATAAAACAGTTATCCGTTTTCATGAAGGCATTACCGCTATCGTCGGCCCAAACGGCAGTGGAAAAAGCAATCTAGCTGACGCTTTGCGTTGGGTATTGGGAGAAACCTCATCCAAAACACTGCGCGGCGAAAAAATGGAGGATGTAGTTTTTAACGGAACCACTGAGCGCAAACCCTTAGGATATGCAGAGGTATCAATTTATCTGGACAATGCAGACCGAATGTTTGATGTAGATTTTGAGGAATTGGTAATTACCCGCCGGTATTATCGGTCGGGGGAAAGCGAATATTTTATTAACAAAGCCCCGGTGCGGCTACGAGACATCCGAGATTTGTTCCGGGACACAGGCCTAGGACGAGACGGTTATTCTGTTATCGGTCAAGGTATGATTACTGAAATTATCAAAGCCAAAAGCACTGAACGGCGGTTTTTATTTGAAGAAGCAGCAGGCATCGCCGGATTTAAATTCAAAAAAGAAGAAAGCGAACACAAGCTGGCTTTGACGGCAGAAAATCTGGTCCGAATCGGAGACATTCTGTCCGAGCTTTCGAGTCGGCTTCCCGCTCTGGAAGAAAAAGCCCGAAAAGCTAGGAAGTTTTTGGACTTTCGAGAAGAGAAAAAAAATCTGGAGCTATTTGTATGGCAGAACCAAGCTGAGGAATACATTCTGGAACAGGAAAAAACCCGGAGACAAAAGGAAACCTTCGACCAACAGCTCAAGGACTGTGCAAAACGCGCGGAAGAAATTGAAGCACTTATTGAAGCACAAAGCAAAAAAATGCAGGAACACACTCTGCATATGGAACAACTGCAAGCAAAGAAAGAATCTACAGACAATGCCGCCGGAGCCAAAGAGGCGGAGGCTTTGTTAGCTCGCAATGATATTGAGCATTTACAAAAGGAGTCTGAACGGATCCTCCGGGACCGGGATCAGGTCCGTTCCGGAAAAGAACAGCTAGAAGAACAGATTCGGCAGGAGGAAGAAGCCTTGGCCGGCTACCAAGCACGTCAAGAGGCCCTGCACCGGGAAACAGAGGAAATATTCCGAACAAGAGACACGCTGCTGCGGGAAGAGGAAAGCTATCAAAAAGACGCCGACATCCGGAAACAGGAGGAAACTGATGCCGATGCTCGATTGACAAAGCTTCAGATTCAGCTGGCGGCCGCCCAGCAAGCCCAAGCCGACGGAAACGAAAAGATTCAAAAGCTTCGACAGGAAAAAGCAGACGGAGAGGAACGCCGGAAGATTCTGCAAAACGGATTAAACAATTGCACAGATCGGCTCATCCGGGCGGAGTCCATACTGGCCGACAATAAAAACAAGGCCGTCGGCTATGAATTAAAACAAAACAATTTAAAGCAAAAACAATCTAAAACCGAGATATCTATACGGGAAAAGCAACTGGCTTTGGGAGAAAAAACTGCTCGGCTACAGCTGCTTACCGATATGGAAAAGCATTTTGAAGGCTTTTCCCATGCGGTACGCACAGTTATGCAGGAGGTCGAACGAGAAACACTGAAAGGAAATATGGCCACAGTAGCCTCGGTTATTACGCCCAATGAAGGCTGCGCAGTCGCCGTTGAAATTGCCCTGGGTAGCGGAATGCAGAATATTATTACCGACAAAGAAGAAGATGCAAAACAGGCCATGCTACTGCTGAAAAACCGTAATGCAGGGAGAGCGACATTCTTGCCCCTATCAGCAATTCGGGGAACCCGCTTATCTGCGCCGGGGCTGGAGCAAAGCCAGGGCTTTGTAGGGTTGGCCTGTGATTTGGTGCAATACGATCCCCGATATGAATTAGCTATTGTTTCTTTGCTGGGACGAACGGCCATTACCGAAACCTTGGACGATGCCATTTCCCTCTCGTCCGCGTTCCGACGGTCCTTCAAAATTGTGACTCTAGATGGTCAGGTGGTGAACGCCGGCGGATCCATGACCGGAGGATCGGTCAGTAGACAAACCGGAATTCTCAGCCGCCGGAGTGAAATTGTCCGTCTGGAAGAGGAATGCGCGGCGCAAAAAGATACACTAAACGAGGAAGAAAAACGGCTACAGCAGCAAACCGAAGAATTAAAAGAACTAACCGCCCTACTCACCTCTCTGCAGGGAGAATCCGCCGAAGCACAAGCCGAATGCATTCGGCAACAAACTCAAAAAGACAGCTTGACCGCATCTCTGGATACGGTGGAACGGCAGCTTATCGTCTTAGAGGAAGAAGAGCGACGGCTGATCGGTCAGGAAACTCTGCGACAAGAAGAAATTCTCCGCTGCCAGGAAAAAATTCAAACCGCCGTCCTACAGCGCGCCCAGGGAAAGAAAAGCACAGAGGAAACGGAAGCACTTTTCGCCGAATTGCGCAAAAAGCAAGAGGAAATTGCGGAAAAGGCGCACGGACTTCAGCTACAAATTTTGGAAGAGGAAAAAAACGCTCAACAAGCCAGAAACCGGATTGAAGAATTCCGGAAACGGGACGAGGAGTGGAACGCCACCGGACAGAGTGCAGAAAAGGAACAGCAAGCGCTGATCCTTGCCATAAAACAAAAACAGTGCTGTCTGGAACTGGCGGAAAAGGAAAAGACGGCGCTAAACAAGCAAGCGGAAGAACTGGCCGTCCAGCTCCGACAGATTGCCGGAGCCCGTAACGAAGCGGAAAGAGAACAAATCCGACTGCGGAAAGAAGAAAATCAGCTGCACGAACAACGGGAAGGACTAGCCAGAGAATCGGAACGGGCTGCCGCACGGTGGAATCAAATCGAGGAAAGCAGCCGTCAGCTGCTTAGCCGACTGTGGGATGAATATGAGTTAACCCTAACCGAAGTCAAGGCGTTGAGATTGCATTTTGATCTGCCGTTCGCCCGACGCAGAACCGAAGAATTGAAAGAGCAAATCAAAGCACTAGGCCATGTAGACCTATCGTCGGTAGAAGAATATACCGCCGTTCGGGAACGGCACCGAACATTGTCAGCGCAATACGATGATTTGACTCGGGCCAAGGCCGAACTGGAAAAAATCATTGCCCAGCTGTCAGAAAGCATGGCAGACATATTCCGGGAACAGTTGGCCACTATTAACGAAGCTTTCGGCAAAACTTTCCGAGAAATGTTTAACGGCGGCGAAGCCCGGCTGACTTTGGAAGATCCCGGAAATATTTTGGAATCGGGCGTGGAAATCTATGCGGCGCCTCCAGGAAAAATTATTAAAAACCTGGTATCCCTATCGGGCGGAGAGCAAGCCCTGACAGCCATTGCCCTTTACTTTGCCATTCTTCGCATTAGGCCAGCCCCGTTCTGCCTTCTGGACGAAATTGAGGCAGCCCTGGATGATGTAAATGTCCAGCGATTCTCCCGGTATCTTCATCGGTTGGCTGCCAATACCCAGTTTGTCACCATTACACACCGGCGGGGAACAATGGAACAGGCCGACAAGCTGTACGGTGTGACCATGGTAGACAAAGGGATCTCCCGAGTAATTACCATTGATGTTTCTGAAATCAGCAGTCTGAACTTAGAAAAGGAGTAAACCCATGGGTTTTTTTGAAAAAATCAAGCAAGGACTTCAGCGAACCTCTTCAGCCATTGGCGAAGGATTTAACAATCTTTTTGCATCTTTCCGAAAAGTAGATGAGGATTTTTTGGAGGAGTTGGAAGAACTCCTGTTGCTGGCCGACGTGGGCTGGGATACTACCGAAAAAATTCTCAGTCGGCTGAGGGAAACTGCAAAAAAAGAAAAAATTGAAACAGCGGAGGAACTCACAAAGGTTCTTACAAGAATCCTTACCGAATTTATGGCCGGGGGAAATGAATTTGTTCTGAACACAAAACCCTCCGTAATCCTGGTGGTAGGGGTTAACGGAGTAGGAAAAACCACAACCATCGGCAAATTGGCAGCCAATTTCGGCAAGGAAGGGAAAAAAGTCCTTCTGGCCGCAGCTGATACCTTCCGGGCTGCGGCCATTGAGCAACTGGAAATCTGGGCCGGACGAGCCGGTGCAGAACTGATTCGGCACCAAGAAGGTTCTGACCCGGGGGCAGTAGTATTTGACGCATGCCAGGCCGTCAAAGCCCGAGGAGGCGACTTGCTGATTGTGGACACCGCCGGACGGCTACACAACAAAAAAAATTTAATGGGTGAGTTGGGAAAACTCATGCGAATTTTAAACCGGGAATTGCCCGATGCTGACAAGGAGGTTCTTCTGGTTCTCGATGCAACCACTGGAGGGAATGCAGTAACCCAAGCCACCTATTTTAACGAAGTCGTTCCTCTCACCGGAATCGCTCTGACCAAGCTAGACGGAACCGCCAAAGGCGGAGTAACGGTAGCAGTACGGGATGTGACCGGGGTTCCCATCAAGTTAATCGGCGTAGGTGAGGGAACTGATGATTTACAGCCCTTTGTCCCGGCGGCGTTTGCCGAAGCTTTGCTGAAGGGAGCGACAGGCATATGACAAAATTAATTCTTGCTTCCAACAACCCAAACAAGCTGAAAGAAATGTCTGCCTTGCTCCGAGACCGGTTTGAAGTTATCACCCTTGCCCAGACGGGTATTGAATGTGAACCGGAGGAAACCGGCACCACCTTTTTGGAAAACGCCCGGATCAAAGCAAAAACTATCTGTGATTTGACAGGGTTTCCAGCTGTAGCCGACGACAGTGGCCTATGCGTCCCCGCTCTCAACGGTGCGCCGGGGATCTATTCCGCTCGGTATTCTCCAGAGCACACCGACAAAGCAAACAACGCTCTCCTGCTGAAAAACATGGAACACATCGACCAAAGGGAAGCCTATTACATGTGTGCCATTGCTCTAGTGTTTCCAGACGGCCGGGAATTTACTGCCCAGGGTCGGTGCGACGGTATAATTCTGCGAACGCCTCGAGGGAAAGGCGGCTTTGGCTACGATCCCCTGTTTTATGTGCCTGAACTGAGCAAAACCTTTGCCGAAACTACACCGGAAGAAAAAAATACCGTCAGCCATCGGGCCCGGGCTCTGCGGGAACTGCAAACCCGGAATTTTTAAACTGAAGGAATGAATCGTTTTATGATTACAAGTAAACAGAGAGCCTATCTGCGGGGTCTAGCCAACCCTATTGACACCATTTTGCAAATCGGCAAAGGAGGCATCGGAAACAACCTAACAAAGCAAGTGGACGACGCCCTTACCGCCCGAGAACTGGTTAAACTGCGGTGCTTGGAAACAGCCGATATAACCCCGAGGGAAGCGGCCGGCGTGCTGGCCCGGGCCTGCGGAGCTGAAATCGTACAGGTCATCGGAACCCGGCTGGTTCTTTACCGGTCAGCTCCTAAAGACCCGCAAATTGTTTTGCCCCGATGAATTTGGGTATTTTTGGTGGCAGCTTTGCTCCCTTTCACCTGGGCCATCGGACAGCGTTGGAGGAATTCCGATCCGGTGCAGAATTGGACCGGTGCCTTGTAGTTCCATCTGCCCAGCCGCCCCACAAACAGAAATCTACCCTTTTTTCCGACCGGCAGCGACTGGACATGACCCGTCTAGGAACCAAAGACCTTTCCCATACGGAAGTCTGGGACTGGGAGATAAACCAGGGTGGACGGAGCTATACTGTTTTTACTCTGCGAGAATGCCACAGGCGGTGGCCATCGGCGCGACTGTTGCTTTATGTAGGCTCAGATATGCTACTGTCTATAGAAACCTGGTACCGGCCGGAAGAAATTTTTCAGCTAGCAGAAATTGTAGCCTTTTCCAGAACCGGACAGGACAGAGCCGCACTGGAAAAGCACCGACAACAGTTAGAAGCCAGATTTTCTCTTCATTGTCGGATTTTGCCTGGGACCCCATTTCCTGTCTCATCGACCCAAATTCGGGAACGATTGGCACAGGGAAAAGACATTTCCGACCTGGTACCGGAACCAATTGACGACTATTTGCGCAGGGAGGGATTTTATGGAATCCGATGAACGGGTCCGTTGGAGAAGGCTCTTGGAGAAGGAACTTTCCTCTGCCCGGCAGATCCATTCTGAAGGCGTAGCCCAATGTGCCCGGCAGCTGGCCAAGCATTGGGGCGCAGATCCGGACAAGGCGGAACGGGCCGGTTGGCTTCATGACTTAACCAAGGAAAAAAGCAAAGAAGAGCATTTCGCTCTGTTTGAACAGTTTTCCGCCGACCCAGATGAGACGGAACAGCAAATCCCAAATCTCTGGCACGCCGTCAGCGGCGCCTGGCTGGTCTTTCGTTGTCTGGTACCCAACGACCTGGAGATTTTTTCCGCCATTCGCTGGCACACCACCGGTTGTCCGGGGATGACGCTGTTGGATAAAATTCTTTACGCAGCTGATTTTATTGAACCGAACCGCAACTATTTCGACGTGGAGTTTTACCGCCGGGAAGCCTTCCGGGATCTGGACAACGCCCTACGGCTGGGAATGCGATGGAACCTTCTTTCCCTTCTGGAAAAGCAAGTCCCGGTCCACCCGCGTACAGTGGAAGCATACAATGAACAAACTCGAAAGCAAGAAAGGAACCTCCTATGAACAAACAACATGTACAAGCCGCTGTCCGAGCGCTGGATAGCAAAAAGGCCGTCAATATCAAAATTATTGAGATTGAAAAGCTTACTACTTTAGCCGACTGCTTTATTATTTGTAACGGAACTTCCTCCACCCATGTACGAACCCTAGCTGATGAATGCGAAGCCGCCATGGACGCCATCGCCCATCCGGTCATTCATCGGGAAGGCATGGACGCCGGGTCCTGGATTCTGCTGGATTATGGAGATATGATTGTGCACATTTACAACCGGGAAGCACGGGCGTTTTACGACCTAGAGAGGTTTTGGAAGGATGGCACCGAACTTTCCACCGAAGAGTTTTTAGAGAACAAATAAGGAGTTGACACCGGAATGAACTACGATTTCCGCACCGCCGAAGAAAAATGGCAGAAAATATGGGAAGAGCAGGGGGTGTTTCGAGCCTCGGAGGACTATACCAAACCTAAATACTTTGCGCTCGTAGAATTTCCCTACCCTTCAGGCAACGGTTTGCACGTGGGGCATCCTCGACCATACACCGCTATGGACATTGTGGCCAGGAAACGACGCATGGAAGGGTATAACGTCCTTTTTCCCATGGGATGGGATGCCTTCGGCCTGCCTACCGAAAACTTTGCCATTAAAAATAACATTCACCCGGCTATTGTTACAGCCAACAACGTTGCCCGTTTTAAAAAACAGATTCAGTCCCTGGGATTATCCTTTGACTGGTCCCGGGAAGTAAACACTACTGACGAAAACTATTATAAATGGACCCAATGGATTTTTCTGCAGCTCTTTAAGCATGGACTGGCGTATAAAAAAGAAATGTCCGTAAACTGGTGCACCTCCTGTAAGGTAGTTCTGGCCAACGAGGAAGTGGTTAATGGCGCATGCGAACGCTGCGGTAGCGAGGTTGTTCGGAAAAACAAAACCCAATGGATGCTGAAAATCACCGATTACGCCCAGCGTTTGCTGGACGATCTGGACACGGTAGACTACATTCCAAGAGTAAAGACCCAGCAACGTAACTGGATCGGTCGTTCTACCGGCGCCCAGGTTCGATTTAATACTACAGTCGGAGAACCACTTACAGTTTACACTACCCGCCCGGATACTCTATTTGGAGCTACTTACATGGTTATTTCTCCCGAACACCCCCTGTTGGAGAAATACAAAAACAAAATCACCAATTATGCTGCTGTAAAAGCCTACCGGGAGGAAGCCGCCCGGAAAAGCGACTTTGAACGCACTGAATTGGCAAAAGATAAGACCGGCGTGCGTCTGGAGGGCATCGAAGCCGTCAATCCGGTCAACGGGACCCAAATCCCTGTATTTGTGTCGGATTACGTACTGATGAGTTACGGTACCGGTGCCATCATGGCTGTTCCCGCCCATGACCAGCGGGACTGGGACTTTGCAAAGACCTTTGGACTGCCTATGGTAGAAGTGGTAGCTGGAGGCAATATTTCCCAGCAGGCCTACAGTGACATTGCTGAGGGCACTATGGTGAATTCCGGTTTTCTGGACGGTATGACAGTCATTCAAGCGAAAGAGGCCATTATCGCCTGGCTACAGGAAAAAGGTCTGGGAGAGCCGAAAGTAAACTACAAGCTCCGGGATTGGGTCTTTTCCCGGCAGAGATACTGGGGAGAACCAATTCCCATTCTTCACTGTCCTAAATGCGGACAGGTTCCCGTGCCAGAGGATCAACTGCCTTTGAAACTGCCGGAAGTAGATAATTACGCACCGACCGACAATGGGGAATCTCCTTTAGCAGTTATGGAAGACTGGGTGCAGACCATTTGTCCCATCTGCGGCGGACCCGCTCGGAGAGAAACCGATACTATGCCCCAATGGGCAGGTTCTTCTTGGTATTTTCTGCGGTACACCGACCCGCACAACAACGCTGCTTTGGCATCGCCAGAAGCTCTTCGCTACTGGCTGCCGGTGGACTGGTACAACGGCGGAATGGAACACACCACTCTGCATTTGCTTTATTCCCGCTTCTGGCACAAATTTCTTTATGATATTGACGTAGTTCCCACAGCAGAACCATATTCCAAGCGAACCTCCCATGGTATGATTCTGGGCGCCAATGGAGAAAAAATGTCCAAGTCCCGGGGGAATGTAGTTAACCCCGACGATGTCGTAGCTGAATATGGCGCCGACACTCTGCGGCTGTATGAAATGTTTATCGGAGATTTTGAAAAGTCCGCTCCTTGGTCCACCGAAGGTGTTAAGGGCTGCAAGCGGTTTTTGGAACGGGTCTGGAATCTAAACCGGTATGTCACCCAGGAAAACAAACTGTCGGCTGAATTGGAAACCGAATTCCATAAAACCATCAAAAAAGTCTCGGAAGACATTGAAAACCTGAAATTCAACACAGCAATTGCGGCTCTGATGACCCTGCTTAACAAAATTACGGATAAGGGAAATCTGACCCGGGAGGAGTTGCGGATTTATTTATTACTGCTTAACCCCTTCGCCCCACACATGACCGAGGAAATGTGGCAGACACATGGCTTTGCCGGGCTGATGGCAACTGCGGAATGGCCCAAGTGGGAAGCCGACAAGCTTATTGATACAGAAATTTCCATTCCTGTGCAGGTCAACGGCAAACTACGGACCCTGTTGAAAACTGTACCCGGTGCTGACCCCGAAGTTCTAAAGAAGCAGGCCAAAGCCGACCCCAAAGTAGCCGCTCAGTTGGCGGGTAAAAATGTTGTTAAGGAGATTTACATTCCCGATAAAATGATCAATTTTGTCGTTCGGTAATTTAAAACCGCCTCCCGATGCCGGGAGGCGGATCTATCCAAAATATAAAAAACCGGAATCAGGAAAATTATCCTATTCCGGTGTTTGGCGGAAGAAAAGAATCGGTCACCCAGACAGCGTCCGTCTGTTCCGCCGGGAGGGACGCACGACTTCGGTTCCTACCCTCGTAAATCAAGCAAAATACTACCAAAGCAAGGGCAAGGACAAGAAGAACCAGCGTCAGAAGTCCTTTTGTCTTCATGTATACCTCTTTCTGAGACAACTGTCCCTATCTATAGTTTACCGCAATTTTCTGTTTCCGTCAAGAGTCTTTCAAAAATTTCGTTTTTTTGTTACAAAGGAGCGTTTTTAATGAATTTTGCACACCGCACAGAAGGCGTTCATCCTTCCGCTGTTCGGGAAATTTTTAAAGTCATCGGACAGCCCGGCGTTATTTCCTTTGCCGGGGGAAATCCAGATCCCGCAACCTTTCCTGCCGCAGACATAGAACGGCTGTCCAGCCAGATTTTAAGGAAGGAACCTGCCCTGGCCCTGCAGTACAGCGTTACGGAAGGCTACGGCCCACTGCGGGAAAAGCTGGCTGACAGGCTAAAACATCAGCGTATTGGTAGTTCCTCCGACCGTGTATTGATTGTCACCGGAGGACAGCAGGGTATTGACCTGACCTGCCGAATTTTCTGCAATGAAGGAGATACTGTTTTTTGTGAAGATCCAAGCTTTGTAGGAGCGCTCAACGCCTTTCGGCTCTCTGGGGTCCGTCTGCGGGGAATCCCTGTCCAGCAGGACGGTATGGACATGGATGCACTGGAGCAGGCACTGCAGCAGGAAAAAAGGGGAAAACTGATCTACACAATTCCAACCTTTCAGAACCCCACAGGTATTACCATGTCGATTGAAAAGCGACAGAAACTATATGATCTGGCCCTGCAATACGGCGTAGTTATTTTAGAGGACAACCCCTACGGTGACCTGCGTTTTTTCGGAGAAGAGGTTCCTGCAATCAAAACCTTGGACACGGAAGGAATTGTAATTTATTGTTCTTCCTTTTCCAAGATTCTTTCCCCTGGCATACGTATAGGTTATCTTTGTCTGAATGAGGCTGCAGCTGCCAAAATTGTTTTAGCAAAACAGGCTGCAGACGTACATACCAATATTTTCTTTCAGCTTCTGGTAAACCGGTATTTAGAGGAATGTGACCTAGATGGACATATTTCTTTTATCCGCAGCCTTTACAGGCACAAGTACAGTATTTTGTTAGAGGAATTGAAACAGAACCTGCCGGCTGGAATTTCCTTTACGCAGCCAGAGGGAGGCATCTTTGTTTGGTGCACGGTTCCCGGCATTCGGGACAAGAATCTTGTCGCCCGGCTGATGGAACAAAAACTGGCGGTTGTTCCGGGAAGTGCTTTCCGCACAGACGATAATGCACCCTGTGACAGCATACGCCTGAACTATTCCATGCCTACCGAAGAACAGCTCCAACAAGGCTGTCGAATTTTAGGAGAAACAATCGGCTCTCTGGTGTAAAGGAGTTTTCATGAAAGACAGTAACATTCTTATCGTCTCCCTGTCTCACCGGCTTCGGGATTATGCCCTGCATTTACGGCAGGAGGGGAGTCTCCCGGTGGATGCGCCTGATATGGAAACTGCTCTGGAATTTTTGAAAAACCGGGATTTCCACATGGATCTTTTGCTGCTGGATCTGGAAGGAGATGGCAGGGAGGGTTTGGCAATGATTGAACAAATCCGTCGCTTTTCCTCCCTTCCAATTTTGGTAACCGCCGACCGGGAGCCTCGGAATCTGCTGTTGCGGGCTGCCCAGCGGGGGGCGGATGACGGCCTTTGCTTTCCTTTTTCCCACTTGCTGCTGGATCGAAAGGCCGAGGCAATTTTAAACCGAAAAGGGAAAACCTTTTCGCCGGAAATTCTGGCCGTAGGCCCTTTTTTAGCCGATGGAAGAGCCCATGAAATCTGCCTTGATAATAAGCCTCTGCCCCTTAGCCCTCGGGAATACGACTTACTGCTGTATTTACTTCGCACAGAAGGAGACGCCTTGAGTCGGGAACGGATTTTGGCAAATGTCTGGGAATCGGACTATCCGGGTGGCACTCGCACTGTAGATACTCAGATCAAGCAGTTGCGCGCTAAATTAGGAGAATGGGCCGATTGTATTCAAACTGTCCGAAAAGTAGGCTATCGCATGAGAATCCGAAAGGAGGACGGAGACGAATGACGATAAGCGGCGTAGTAGACAAAATTATTTACCGAAACGCAGACAACGGCTACACAGTCCTCAGTCTGGAAACCCCAGAAGGAGAACTTTCCACGGTTGGAATTCTTCCCCTGGTAGCGGAAGGCGAACAGATTGAAATCGAAGGCGATTATGTAAACAACGCAAAATACGGACGTCAGTTCGTGGTCACAACCTTTACCAGCCGTTTACCCATAGAGGAAACCGCCATTCTCAGGTACCTCTCCTCCGGAATTGTCAAGGGAATCCGGGCCAAAACTGCCCGGTTACTAGTAGAAACTTTCGGGCCTTCTACTCTGGAAGTAATTGAAAACGAACCGGAAAAGCTTTCTCAGATTCGGGGAATTTCTCCTGAACGTGCCGAAAACATTTCAAGGAGCATGAAAGAAAATATCGGCGTTAAAACGGTTCTTCTGTATTTTCAGCAATTTTCCATAACCCCCACGGTGGCTTTTAAAATTTACAAACAATTTGGACTGGCGGCCTATGATATTCTTCGAGCCAACCCCTACCGACTCTGCGAAATTCAGGGCATTGGTTTTGAGAAAGCCGATCAGATGGCCGAAAGTATGGGCTTTGACCGAACTTCTCCCTTTCGACTTCGGGCAGGGATCCAATATATTCTTACTCAAAACCTATACAACAACGGTCACACCTTTATTCCCCGGGATAAGCTTGCGGCTACCGCACAGCCGTTTTTGGATGCAGAAGAGACAGATATCTATACTGTTCTGGATGCCCTGTGTGCCGACGGAACTTTGGAATATGTACCGAAAATTGGGAATGCCGACGGTATTTACTTAAAATGGGTTTACGAATGCGAACGGAACGTGGCAAACCGAGTACTACTGGCTTCCCGGTTCTACGACGATTACACGGGCGATTTTGCCCGAGATATTGAAACTATTGAACAAGAACTGGAATTAACCCTGGCCGAAAAGCAGAAGCTGGCTGTCCGGGAATCGGCCTGCCACCAGATGATGATTCTTACCGGCGGACCCGGCACGGGAAAAACAACCACACTGCGGGCCATAATTCGTCTATTGGAAACAAAAGGAGAGTCAGTAGCCCTAGCCGCGCCCACGGGACGGGCAGCCAAACGGGCAGGAGAACTGACCGGAAAAGAAGCAAAGACAATTCACCGGCTTCTGGAATACACTCCTCAGGGCACTGAATACACTTTTTTGCGTAACCACGCAAACCCTCTACCCTACGACGCTGTCATCATCGACGAAAGCTCTATGGTAGACCTGTGGTTATTTGACCACTTACTGGATGCCTTGCCCGTCAACAGCCGGCTAATCCTGGTGGGGGATGTAAACCAGCTTCCCCCGGTGGGTCCAGGCAGCGTACTTAAGGACATTATCGGCAGTAATTTAATCCCCTGCGTTGCATTGACCGAAATTTTCCGACAGGCGAAGGAAAGCTTGATTGTTACAAACGCCCACCGAATTCTAAACGGCGAACTTCCAGTGCTTACGGACGTCAAGCGAGACTTTTTTTACCTGCGGACCAACACCCCAGAGGAAACAGTGGAAAAAACCGTAGAATTGGCGGCAGTTCGCCTGCCGGCTGCTTACGGCTTTTCTCCCGAAACCGATATTCAAGTCCTTTGTCCTTCCCGGAAAGGCCCTACTGGCACTGCGGCCTTAAACTTAGCGTTGAAGGAACGAATTAACCCTTCCGTCCGAGGCAAAAAGGAATTTCCCTTCCGGGACATGATATTCCGGGAAGGAGACAAAGTAATGCAGACCAAAAATAATTACGATCTGGTAACCGAACATGACAGCGGAGAATTGGATACTGGCGTATACAATGGAGACCTGGGTATTATAGAACGGGTTTCTGCCCAGCAGGAAAGCGTTACGGTTCGTTTTGATGACCGGATAGTGGTCTACCCCTCCGAAAATTTGGAGGAGCTGGAACCAGCCTACGCCGTAACAGTGCACAAAAGTCAAGGAAGTGAATTCAACGCCGTTATTTTGCCCCTATTGGAAGGTCCAGACCTACTTTATACCCGCAATCTGCTTTATACCGCTGTTACTCGGGCAAAACGACTGCTGATTCTTGTGGGCTCGACCCTGAAAATTTCCCAAATGCTCCGAAGCCAGGCCGCCGACAAACGTTATAGCGGTCTGAAGTTTATGCTTCAGGGGCTGTAATATACGAAAGGAACGCCATAAATGTCTGATTTGACCAGTCCCAAACAAATTTCCGCACTGCTGGAACGCTACGGCTTTCGGTTTTCCAAAGCTCTGGGGCAGAATTTTCTGATTTCTCCACATATTCCGGTCAAAATTGCCGAAAACGCCGGATTGACTCCTGAAACAACAGTGTTGGAAATTGGCCCAGGCATCGGAAGTTTGACCCGGGAGCTCTCCCTGCGAGCCAAGCGAGTACTAACAGTAGAGGTAGATCCCCGGCTTTACCCCCTGTTAAACGAAACTCTGGCGGATTATCCGAATGTAACACTGGTTCGGAAGGATATTCTCAAAACCGATCTGCAGAAATTACTGGAGGGCGAAACCGACCCTGTGGTCTGCGCCAATCTTCCCTACAATATTACAACCCCTATTCTTATGCATCTGCTCCGCAATGGTCCGCGGTTCCGGTCTATCACTGTTATGGTGCAAAAAGAAGTCGCACAACGCTTCTGTGCCAAACGGGGAAGCAAAGTTTACGGGGCAGTAACCTTGCTGTTACAATGGTACACCCGTCCCGAATTGCTGTTTAACGTCCCCTCCACCTGCTTCATGCCTCGTCCCCGAGTAGAATCGGCAGTGCTGCATCTAAAAGCCATCGACCCTCCCTATGATACCGACCCTGACCGGATGTTTTGCCTGATTCGAGCAGGGTTTGCCCTTCGCCGCAAAACACTGCAAAATAATCTGGCCGCCCTTGGAATTTCCAAACAGGAAACCGCTGAGGCCCTGACCGCTTTTGGTTTGACTTCCTCTGCCCGGGCAGAAGATTTAACGTTGGAAAATTTTGCCGCCCTAGCAAATCGATTTTCCATACAATAAAAAAGCCGACTTGTGGCAATTCACAGCCGGCTTTTTTCTATCGAGAAACGAAAGAACTAAAACAAGAAAAAATAATGAATTGGGCCGCTCCAATTCTTGCAGAGTTACAGAAGGGCTATATATAAGGAAGCCTCTGGATTGCGTTTCCGTCGGCGCACGCATTCGGTAAGCAAATACTTGAGAGAGCGAAAATCGTCCTCTGCCCAAGCAGCCAATTCGCGGTACAGTGTATCCGACAGACGGAGAGGAATTTGTTTCTTCCGGTTTTCGCTCATTTTAATACAGACTACCAGAATTAACAATTGGCTGCGCGTCATGATTGCCGCAGAGAACCACCAGCAGATTGGACACCATAGCCGCTTTCCGCTCCTCGTCTAAAGCAACCACTTGATTTTCGCTAAGCCGCTCCAAAGCCATTTCCACCATGCCAACCGCCCCGTCCACAATCATTTTTCGGGCATCAACAATAGCCGACGCCTGCTGCCGTTGAAGCATAACTGCTGCAATTTCAGTGGCATAAGCCAAATAGGTAATCCGCGCTTCCACAATTTCAATCCCCGCTTCCCCCACCCGGGATTGAATTTCTTCCCGAATCCGAGCTGCAACAACGTCGCTGGAACCGCGAAGACTTCCGTCGTCGGCGACGCCGTCTCCCGTAGTATCCACATTGGGAGCCACATCGTAAGGGTACAGCCGGACAATATTGCGTAGGGCGCTGTCACATTGCAACGACAAAAATTCTTTATAATTATCTACATGAAAAACCGCCTTAGCGGTATCCACAATCCGCCAGGTAACCGCAATCCCGATTTCAATAGGATTGCCCAGACAGTCATTAATTTTTTGACGATTATTACTTAAGGTCATAATCTTGAGAGAAAGCTTCTTGCTGGGAATTTCCAAGGAAGTGGCGGCAACGGCTGACAGAGACAAATTATTCACATCTCCGCTTTGATTAAGTTTGGTTTTCGCCGCTGGATTAACTGCGACACAAAAAGGATTAATATAATAAAACCCATCCCCTTTCAAAGTACCTACGTACCGGCCGAACAGAGTCAGCACCAGCGCCTCCTGGGGTTTGAGAATCCGCAGCCCGCAAAGAGGAATCCAGCCGAGACACAATACAACCAGGCTGACAATAAACAAAATCGGGGATGCCCCCTTTTCCAAGAAAATCGCACCGAAAACACAGCCAACTGTAGCTAAAAGGTATAATAGGATAACTAGAAGCAGTACCGCCATACCATGTTTTCTGTGTTCCAGAATTTTTTCGTTCATAACAAAGCCTCCAATTCAATATGATATCAAAATAATATCATACTTTTTGGAGGCTGTCAAGATTCTCAAGGGTTATTAAAAAAAGTTGCGATATTCGGAGCAATCCAAATATTTAATCAAAAGCATATTTTACTGACTAAAATATCGGGCGATTTCCTCATCAGTAACATTAAAATAGGAAATGGCACTTTCCTTCACTTCCTGAGACCGGGGCTTACCGGTGGTTTTTCCGTCAATAAAGGACCGTAGCCCTGTTACCCATTTTTGCCACCCGGCATAGGTCAGTTTCCATTTGGTTCGGTCCCGAGTCATTTCAGCATCCACCTCAGCACAGAGCGCGTCAATACGAGCCAAAGAAGCGGCTTCTGATAGAGGACCAGAAAGTAATTCACCCAGGCGCGTCAGGAATTTTTCTCGGAACAGGGGTTGGCGGATTAGGGCATTCATAAGCGTATGGTTGAGAGGATAGTTCCGGGCCATATAGGCAAAAGACGTGTGGGTCATAAAAGCCAGATCAAAATCATACAGCACCCACCGCCATTTCCCATCGGCTTCTGTAGAAGAGAAGTACCGGACATTATCCAGATCAGTAGACCCTGACCAGACCGCAGAAATATACCAATCAATATAGCTGTCCAGATCGACCCGATCAGTCACGTAGTTGTAGTATTCCAAATTGCGCATATCGTGATTTTTGACATACCGAATCAACTGCTCATAGGGATACGAAGACCCGTATTCCGGCTCGTCACCATACCGAAGCATGGACACAGAATCGGGAGAAACGTTGTAATGAGACGCAACATAATCGTCGTCTACCTTTTCTCGGAAAGAATAGATCCCCCAATATTCCCCATTAATATACAGCAAACAAAACCGATAGGCCTGCACCGAGACATTCAGTCCCCCCTCCGATGCCAGTGAAGTCATAAAAATATCCCGGATGGTAGTAGCCTCAAAATCCTGGGACCCGGAACGAAGCACCAAGGACTGAAAAGTATCCACGCCAAAGTCCTCTCCAAAAATGGGGTAAACCAACTCAGAGCAACCATAAACGCCCCGAAATTTTACTTGAAAGGACTTTTTCCGTTCTGCCCGGCCCCATCCTCCAAAGATTTTCAGACCGCAATCAGAGGAAAACCATTTACCATTCTCGTCGTAAACCGAAAGATTTATTTTTTTCTCCCAGTCTTTCCAGTAATTAGCGCCATAGTAAGGTTCCTTATCAGAGGCATCGGGACCGGTAGCATAAATACCGCTTTCTTCTGACCACATGTCATCAGGAAGAATGGAAATATTTACCACCGGCAACGTTACTGATTCCTTCAGAAAATAGCAGGCCGTTAGAATCTTACCTGTTACTTTTTCCGGAGAAATGCACACCGCCCGAATAACCGAGGTTTTTGTCAAAGTCAGGGGAGAGACGTACACCGGAGAAGACGCCGACGGCTCACTGCCATCCAGTGTATAATGTATAGTCCCTTCCCCGGACAGGGCAACCTCCAGCGTTTCCTTATCGGAATAAATCCCGTCAGGAACAGAAACCGCTGGAAGCACGGTCACATCTCTTTTCCCATCTCGGTTCTCCTCCTTAGGCGTAGGCAGGGCAAAATAGAAAAAGCCATTTTCCCCCGCCATGCGGCCATAACTACCCCGAAAAGAAGTATCAGCGGCGCAAACAGCGTCAACAATTTTGCCCTCCGGCGTAAACAGATAGAGCGTCTCCGCCTCAGCACCCAACCCCAAAGGAACGCTGAGCGAACCAGCACTTTCTCCTTTTCCGGGAGCGAACACTGTCAGTATTTGTCCGGCGGACAGAGTTCGTTCCGGAAGAGCACAGGCATCGGAACCATCAGCCTTTTTGCCGACCTTCCAGCCGACAAGGGAAAGAGGCTGTCCCGAAGTATTTTTTAATTCAAACCAGTCATAGTATTTTCCCGACTGGGGCAGATATTGATCGTTAGAGGTCATCAT
>CALXAO010000005.1 GCA_944386295.1 uncultured Clostridia bacterium
CGGGTGGACGTGCTGTGCGTGGATAAGACCGGGACCATTACCGAAGGCCTAATGCAGGTCGGCGACATTGTGCCCCTGTGCCCTGAACAAACCGGACGGGCAGAAATTGAAAATCTTCTTTGCGATTTTACCGGAAACATGAAGGACGACAACAATACTATGAAAACCCTCAAAGCGCATTTCCAGGCTCCGGTAGTTCGTTCTGCCCAAACTGTTACCGGGTTTTCCTCGGCAACCAAATACAGCGCTGTTTCCTTTTCAGATATAGAACACTATCTTTTAGGTGCACCGGAATTTATTCTGGGGAACGCTTATGAATCGGTGCGGCCACAGTGCGAATCCTTTGCTATGCAGGGAAACCGGGTGCTGCTGCTTGCCCGGGCGGAACGGGGTGCAGCAGGGGAATACCGGGCACCGGTGCCGTTGGCGCTTATTTTGCTTTCCAATCGAATTCGAGCCGAGGCGGCGGAAACCTTCCGGTATTTTCAAGAGCAGGGGGTCACTGTAAAGGTAATCTCGGGAGATAATCCGTTTACCGCAGCAGATGCCGCCCGTCAGGCGGGGATTCCAGAGGCCGATAAAATGGTGGATGCATCCACTCTTAAGACCGAGGAGGATATTTCCCAGGCCGCGGCGAAATATACGGTGTTTGGCCGTGTGACCCCTGAGCAGAAACGGCAGCTGCTGCGAGCTCTGAAAAAGCAGGGACATACAGTGGCTATGACAGGAGACGGAGTCAATGACGTTTTGGCTCTGAAAGAAGCGGATTGTAGCATTGCTATGGCTTCAGGCAGCGAGGTTGCCTGTCAGGTGTCTCATCTGGTACTGTTGGATTCCAATTTTGCTTCTATGCCGGAGGTGGTCGCACAAGGACGACAGGTAATCAATAATATTGAACGGTCCGCGTCCCTGTTTTTAGTTAAGAATATTTTTTCTTTTTTCCTTTCGCTGATTTCTATTTTCGCGGTATTTGCATACCCTCTGGACCCGGCACAAATTTCCCTGATCAGTGGTGTCACCATTGGCGCGCCCGCTTTTTTCCTGGCGTTGGAGCCAAATCATAACCGTATCCGGGGAAAATTCCTGCGGAATGTTTTATTCCGGGCGCTTCCTGCGGCGATAACTGATCTGTTTTTGATCATCGGCGTAATCCTTTTTTCTTCAGCGTTTGCTATTCCCCGAGAGATTACCTCCACGGTAGCGGCTATTTTAATGGGATTGGTCGGATTTGCCATGCTTATCCGCATTTGCAAGCCGTTGAATCCGTTGCGGGTTGCTTTGATTCTTACGATGTTTCTTGCCTTTGTCTGCGCTCTTCTTTTGTTTCCGGCTTTCTTTTCGATTTCTCCCCTTTCCTTTGGAGGCTGGTTAATTCTTGGTACGCTGTCCTTGCTAATTAATCCGGTAATGAAAAATATTTCCCGAGTCTTAGACGGAATGGTCTCCCTATTCCGTAGGACAAAACAAAAAATTCGACACTTTATTGATACCCACTAACTAAAAAGCTTCGGTCATAAATTGGGTGGTAGGTAACCGTAAGGCATAAAGCCTTACGGTTACTGTCTTTTTATGCGGATATTGCCGTTTCACACTCTTCCTATGCCGCATCTGTAAAAAATGTTATGGGTGTGGTTTTATTTTGGGTTGGAATGTGAAGTATATCGCTATGGAGTTGCCGCAGGCGCGTGAATACTTTTCGGATCTTACGTAGCATTTCGGGTGTGAGCTTGGCAGGATTAACATAGGCTTTTGCCTGTTCAATAAATTCCTTGATGCACTTTTCTTGCATATCAATTTCTTGAATTTTTATCGCGAGACTTTCAAGCTCTTGCCATAGTTCCCTCTGCTCTTGCTCATCTCATCATAGCGTTCCGGCGTTATGAAACCTACCACCCTGTCCTCATATAAGCATCGGATTTTCCTAATGCGATTTTCAAGCTGTACCTTTGCCTTTCGGCAGCAGCATAGAATTTTTGGGCTTCATGCTGTTGCGGTTTCATAAAATTCTTCGGTGCTCTGTCTTACAAACGCCGTCATCTTACGAAACTGACTGAGGATTATTTGGTTTAACACTTTCTCGCGCAGATAGAGCAATGAGTTCCGCCTTTTGTTTGGGAACCGCCACATTAAAAAAAGTTCTTTTCGGGGTCTAATGTTTTTGTTCGGTGTAAAATACATTTTATGACCGCATCCACCACAGTATAATCCATCTCTCCCTGACAGTCAGGCCGCTTTCTGCCGGCAAAATGATTTTGAACAGTATGGAATATCTTTCTGCTGACAATATCTGCGGTATTTTTAAAACGCATTTGACTTCGAATAGGTCTTGAAATTGACGGTGTCGCCACAGTATTCCTGATTCGCTAACATCTTTCGTACCGTTGTCTGTGCCCAGTGATACGGTTTTGCCAACTCGGGATTCCCGTTTTTCTTGCCTGTCCTACGGAAGCGCGTTCAAAGACAGCATATATCTTTCTTGTGCATATGCCGTTTGCATACATATTGAAAATGCGTTTTACTATCGGTTCAGTTTCGGGGGCGATAATAAGCAGCGGAGGCTCTTTTTGATTCCCTTTGTATTCGGGATTTTTAAGATATCCGTATGGAATTGTTGTTCCTCCTCGCTGCCCTTTGACTCTTTGCACAGCACGGATTTTCATACTTGTGTCGGCAGCATAAAAATCGTTGAAATAATTTCGTATATCTGAAAATTCGCTGACACCGTTTATGCTGTCCACACTATCATTAACTGCAATAAATCTTACATCATAGGCCGGGAAGACAAGTTCCATAAGTTTACCTGTTTCCAAGTAATCTTTGCAGAAACGGGAGTGGTCTTTTACAAGCACGGTTCCTACAAGTCCGTTTTCAATATCCTGCATCATAGATACGAGTGCCGGTCTTGTGAAATCCGTTCCACTATAACCGTCATTAACATACTTTTGTAGTATTATTTTTTGAGATTGAATTTGTCAAGGGTTTTTCTGCGAAAAATTGTAAACTCTCAAACAAATCGGTACAGAATTTACACCCGAAAGGTCGGAAATAGGTTTTGCTTATCTGCGGAATATGAACTGCCAACGGAAGCATTGCAAAAATCACAGAGTATCCCTAAAATAGTCCTAAAGAGAAAAACATAGAAAATATCCTATAATTACAGTTGATTCGCCCCATAATATCGTGAAGGCGACACACCAAATCGTTTTTTAAAGATACGCGCAAAGTATTTTGAATCCTCAAAGCCGCTCATATATGCAATTTCCTGTATTGGTATGTTGCCCTGCAGTAACAAATCCAGCGCATAATTCAATTTCAGACTTAAAAGATACTGCTTGGGTGCCATACCGTAACAAGTCATAAAGTGGCGGTAAAGGCTTGCCTCGCTAATATTCCCTTGCTTGCAAATATCGGATATCTTCAACGTGGGCTCGCAAAAATGTCCTTGCATGTAAAAATTACATTTTTTTATGCGATCATCAATATTAGAAATAGCATCTTCTTCTGTTTTGCTGAGCAACGTATACACGGCAGCTTTCGAGATATTCATAGCACAACCATTCTCCCACTGTGAGAGAAATTTTTTGAAAATATATGTAATATAATCGGGATTATGAAGTATAACATTTTCGGGTGCGAAATAATTACAGTCAGTCAGGTGAACAACAAAAATTTCGCTGTCAATGTAGTCCACTTCGTATCCTATATTTGCGGGAAAAAAGGTAAGATTTCCTTGCTTTACTTCAAACGCAGTTTCAGAGGTATCTGCAAATTTAAAGGTTGCAATTCCTTTTGTGCGAAGAGAAATTGCGGAAAAGGGTCTTGGTAACACTGAAAAATGTCCGTTCGAATGCTTTATGTGCGAAATTGACAATACATTAAATAACATAGCATCAAAGTTAAAAAACATAACTGCCTCCCTACTTGATATCATATTACTTTTATTATACCACATATTGAAAGAAAAGTCCACCTATTTGGGAAAAAAAACAGTTTAAATTCCAAATCTTTTTTTGTATAATATTTAAGTATATATAATAACAAATTGGGAGGAGGTAAAATGTGATATTTCAACATAAAAGGGCAAATATGACCGGCGGTGTTTTTTCTTTCGGAAGAAAACAAATTGCAACTGTATATAAAGGCCTTGACAAGCCGATTTTTGGGGAGCTTTGGCACGGATTCTCCTTTCATCTCTCTGAAATTCGATTCGAACAAACCGAAACGCTGACCTTTTCGATGGGAGAGATTGATTTGCCGGAGGCAACAGAGGATTCCTATACCGTTCGCATCACTGAGCATGGTGTTGCGGTCGTAGCGAAAAGCGAAAAGGATCTTATACACGGATACATGACTTTGCTTGATATGATAAAAATCAACGAGGACGGAACCGGTCTTTTGCTCGAATGTTGTGAACTGTCGGAAAGCCCGACAATTAAAAATCGCATGGTACACTACTGCATCTTTCGTGACACAGAGCTTTGGGAGATTGAGAGATTTGTCCGCTTCTGCGGTGCACTGAAATACTCGCATATCGTCTTGGAATTTTGGGGCTCACTTCAGTATGACTGTCTGCCGGAGCTTTGTTGGTCCGAAAAATTCACAAAGGCAGATGTCGCACCGATTATCAAAGAGGCAAACGACATGGGGCTTGAGATAATTCCGATGTTCAATCACTGGGGACACGCAACTGCAGGCCGTGTCATGCACGGAAAGCATGTAGTGCTTGATCAAAACCCTCGCCTCGCATACCTCTTTGACGAAACGGGCTGGTGTTGGGCGGTCGAAAAGCCTGCCGTTCGCAAACTTTTGCGCCAGATTCGCCGTGAGCTATGCGATCTTTGCGGAGAGGGGGAATATTTCCACATTGGCTGTGACGAGGCATACGGCTTTAATTATAGCAAAGAATCCATAGGCGAACTTTGTTCCTTTATAAACGAGGTGTCGGACGAGCTTGCCTCAGGAGGCCGCAAAACAATCATGTGGGCAGATATGCTTCTTTTCAAAAAGGAAAACTATGAGGGGAAATATGTGGCTGCCTGCCCCGATGAGGAGAGAGAAAAGATGTTTTTGTCTCTCTTGAAGCCTGACATTATTTTTGCCGACTGGCAATATTGGGTGGCTCAAACACCGATACAAAGCGCAGTAGATCTGAAGAGCGCAGGACGCAATGTTATTGTTGCACCGTGGGATGTTTGCCCCGAATACTCAACCGCATGTATCGACACGGTAAAGCAGCATGATATGCTCGGCATCATGCACACCACATGGCACACGCTCTCAAAGGGAATATACTATGTCAGTGAAACGGCGCGTGCCTGCTGGAGTAACGACAGAGGTGTAGTTAAAACGGGCGGAAGAATAGCTGCGGCAGAGATTTTGCGCAAGGTATATTTTGCCAGCGGCAACTATTCCCGCGCGGGCTTCAGTAAAAAAGAAATTGACGATATTACCTAATCAAATTTTACATAAAGAAAGGATTTTATCATGGCAAAGCACACAATGGTCAGCTACTACGGAATAAACTATGTAGAGCACGCAGAAAAGGATTTTATCGAAATGAAAGAGCACGGATGCGATACCGTACTTCTTGCACTTACCGAGTTTGATATGGACTTTTGGTTTCCGAATATCAACGAAATCGTCAAAACGGCACACAAGGTCGGTCTTCGCTGTATTGCAGACACATGGGGTATCGGTAAATATTTCGGAGGCGAGCAGGTCTCTCTCTTTCTTCAAAACAATATTCATCACCGTCAGGTGTCAGCCTACACCGGCGAGGTGCTAAATGCCGCCTGCTTTAACACGAATTCCTTCCGTGACTACTTTACCGGACTTTGCCTAAAGCTTGCAAAGAACACCGAGATCGACGGATTTTTCTGGGACGAGCCACACTATGCATATCCCAAGTCTTATGCTTCCATAACCGGCGGCGCAGGAGACGATTGGGCTTGCCGCTGCCCCGAGTGCATGAAGAAGTTCGAAGCATATTACGGTTATGAGATGCCTAAATTCATAAATGATGATGTAAAGCAGTTTCGTTGGCGGGAGGCACTCAAAACGCTTGCCGACTGCTCCAAAGCGCTGAAAGAGTACAACCCCGGGTTAGAGATCACCTGCTGTGTTCACGCAACAATGAATACATACTATGTAACCGAGCTTCGCGGATACGACAACTGGGATATGGTTGTTTCCTGCCCCTACTTTGATGTTTTCTCGACAACTATCATCAACTGGTCTCTTCCCGAAAGCTTCTTCCGCGATATCACTGAGCGCACCGTTGCCATGGCAAAGAAATACGGCAAGGAGAGCGAGAGATGGCTCATGGGCTACAACAAGCGCCCCGACGATTGGAATCAGATCGACCGCGTGGTTGATATGTGCGAGGAGCTTGGCGTTGACCGCCTTGCCACATGGACATACCGCGGCGGATACGGCACGGTCGTTGCGGCAAAGGATCCGATTGAGCTTTGGGACAGAATCGGAGAAAACTATAAGAGAGTTCTTAAAAAGTGAAAAAGATAAAACAATTCGGAGATATTCCGTATTATATTGCAAATGACAAAAACAGAAAGGGACAGCCAATAATTCTGCATATTCACGGCGCAGGAAGCAGGGGAAGCATAGAAACGGCAATTGGTGCAAACCCCGTGCTTCGATATGCCGAAGCTCATGCCGATTTTCCGTTTAAGATATACGCTCCGGTCTGCATGAAGGACACTTGGTTTGATCTCTATGAACAGCTTTCGGCTTTTATTGAATATCTTCGTGAAAATGAGGTCAGTTCGGATATCTTTCTTTGTGGTATAAGCATGGGCGGATATTGCTCGTGGCAACTACTCCAAAGCAAGCCGGAATTTTTCAAAAAGGCTATTATCTGTTGCGGCGGCGGAATGTATTGGAATGCCGGCAGAATAAAGACACCGGTGCGTGCTTTTCACGGCAGACTTGACAGGTCGGTGTTCCCCGAGGAATCGGAAAAAATGGTCAACGCCGTCAACGCGTGCGGAGGCTCTGCCGTGCTGACATTTTACGATGAGCTTTCACACAATGTTTGGGACACGGTCTTTTCCGACAAGGAAAATTACAAATGGTTATTAAAATAAGGTGGAAAAAGATATGAAAAAACTGATATTAGCTCCAAAATCAGGAGAAGCGGCATACCGCCACGCCGCAAAAGTCTTTAAGAATATGTATATGAAGGTGACAGGTACTGCCTTGGATATCGTTTACGAAGATGACGGAGCTTCCGACCTCATTATCATAGGAAACGATGCAGTAAACGATTTTTTGACATATCCAATGCTTTGGGGAGAAATCCGGTCACTCGGCATACGCTACGGAACAGATGATTACTGTAGCCGCTCGCACAAGAAGGACGGGAGAACTCTCTTAATCCTTGCCGGCGGCAGAGGTGGATCTACCATATATGCGGTCTATGACTTTTTCGAGCGTCAGGCAAACTGTCACTATTTCTGGGACGGCGATGTTATCCCACATTCCGATGAAGTTGCAATAGAAGGACTTGACATTTTGGAATCTCCCCGATTCAATTACCGCGGACTTCGCTACTTTGCACACCGCGGACTTCATCGCTTCCAAGCCGAACATTGGAGTCTTGACGACTGGAAGCGGGAAATTGATTGGATGATGAAAAAGCGACTTAACTTCTTTATGCTTCGTATCGGAATGGACGACCTTTGGCAGAGAGTTTTTCCAGATGAGATACCTTACCCCGATCCCAACGAATCGCAAGCCGACACAAATGGCTACGATGACAGAAGCGTTTTTTGGCCACTTGAATTCCGCGGAATATTGAGAAAGAAGATACTTGAATACGCTTTTGAGTGTGACCTCACACACCCCGAGGACTGTGGCACCATGACTCATTGGTACAGCCCGACACCTGCTGAGTTTTTAGCGAGCGACAAAAATAATGTCACGCTTATGACACAAGCCGACAACCAATATTACGAACCGACAACACAAATTTGGGATATCACAAAGCAGGAAAATGTTGATAATTACCTGAAATTGACTGAGGGCTATGTCAACGAATTCAATCCGCAGTGTAATCTTTTCCATACCATCGGTATGGGCGAGCGCAGAATGATGCCCGATGCCGAGTCGAACCATCGTCTCAAACTCTTTGCTTACAGAAAGATATCACAATCTCTTCGCGAAAGATATCCCACATCCAAGCTTATGCTTGCATCATGGGATTTTGTCGGCTGGTGGACAAATGAAGAAGTACAAAATCTAATCTCCGAGTTGGATCCCGAACGCACCTTGATACTCGACTACACATCAGATGTTGATGATCCGGAGTGCAGTTTTCTAAAATGGGGCATTGTCGGCAAATTCCCCTACATCTTCGGAATTTTCCACGCATACGAGCCGGAGAGCAGCTTGCGAGGTCCATATGAAAGATATGACGAGCGACTAAAGGTGGCGGTCAATGACCCGATGTGTAAAGGCATGGTCTTGTGGCCCGAACTTTCACACAGCGACCCGCTTGTCCTTGAATATCTGACGGAAAATTCTTGGTCACCCCTAAAAATGAATATTGAGGAAATCACCGAGCGCTTTTGTCAGAGAAGATATGGCAAGGACGCAACTGCTCTCAACAACATTTGGCAGATGGCTCTGCCGATTATCAAGACAGCCGACTGGGGAGGCTATACAAGGCGTCCTGACAATGATCCCGAAAGTGACAGATATATTCTTAAATGGGATGTTCATAGAGAACTTTGGTTTGACTGTAAAAAAATAATTGCGCCGACATCGAGCCGAGTTTTGCGCCATTATCAATACAGAATTAACATATACCGTCCGCTTATATTACGCAGCGCGGAGATATTGGATGAACTTGCAAATATTCCCATATTGGAATGGGATAACCTCTTTATCAAGCGTGACTGTATTGATATCGCACGCACAATTGTTGGCAGATATATGAATATTCTTCTCTTTAAAGCAAGAATACTCACTGCCGACAGCAAGGCAAAGTATATAACCGAAATCAAGAAGGTATTTATGCCTCTTATATGCCGACTGCGGTTTCAAAATGTATTTATGCCATAAGCGCAGCGAAGAACCGAAAAGTTATTCCTTCAACTGTTCTCACTGCCGCAACAACGCCAAAAAAAAATGCTCGCCCACCGTATCCGTAAGGTTGTCCTCGACCAAATCCTGCCGGAAGAATTGAGGCGGGTAACCTATGTAGCCCAAAGCAAGGAACGGGAATTTGCGGAATATATCAATCAAAAAAGCGCCTCCGAAAACCGGAAGGAGCTGTCAGCAAAGCAAAGGGAGCACAATAGGCTATTAAAACGAAAAACCGAGTTGAACGCCCTGTTTAAACGCATGTATGAAGACAATGTTCTCGAGGGGTGAGCAACAAACAGTTTCGTATGCTGTCTGAAAGCTATACGGACGAGTAGGAAGCGCTCAATTTTCGTCTGCCGGAGCTGGAAAAGGAAATCCGGCAGTTGATCGAGTCGGCAAGCAATGTAGACAAATTCATATCCCTTGCCCCAAAGTACAACCCCTAGTATTGCATCTCCAGTTTCGTTGTTATGGTATATTCTTGTTTTACGCTCATATTCATTTTTCCTTGTAACTTCCTTTTTCTGACTGTTCAGCATATTTTTTAACAAAGAATACGAAATAAACAATATGGAACACCCACACGCCGCAAAGAATGACACAAGGTATGTAAAGGGATTTCAGCATCATCATTGTAAAGCCGAACGCCATTAGAAGGGTCACGGTTATCATAATTCGTATTTTGGTCGCCCAGGTCATACCTTTACCTGTAACATAGCTTTCAAGGTTTTTCTTGTAGAGCTTGGTGTTTATAAACCAAGTATGTAACCGCTTTGAGCTTTTGGCAAAACAAAATGCCGCAAGCATTAAAAACGGGAACGCAGGAAGCATTGGAACAACAGCACCAATTGCACCAAGTCCAAGTCCGATACAGCCAAGCACAATATAAATCGCTTTTTTAACTCTCATCATCTTTCTCCAATTTCTTCTTTTCCTTTTTGCTCTCGATAACATGGCGTATTGCCTGTATCGGGTGGTGGAATATTATGCGAGGACCGGAAAACCTCATTACCTCACGGATTTTCTCTCGCATCACGGGTTTATAGCAATGCACACGGCAGTTTGAGCAAAAGGTCTTGGTTTCCATAAACGGACACTTATCGCTTCGCTCGCAAGAATACCACAAAAGCTCGGCACATTCGGGACAAAGTTCCTTTGTACCGTGTTTCTTTTTGCAATAAATTTTTATCATAAGAGCAACCGTTTGTTTTTCTCGCTCACGCTTGCTTTTAATCTTATGCCTACTCATACATACGCCCTTTCTCTACACGGTAAATGCGGTCGGCAATAGACATAGTGGATTCTCTGTGTGACACGAGAATGATGCTCTTTTTGTGCTTCTGCTCTTTAAGCGCCTTGAGAATAATACCTTCATTGATGCTGTCTACATTACTTGTCGGCTCGTCAAGCAGAATGAGATCGCTTCCACGCAAAAACGCACGGGCAAGACCGATACGCTGCTTTTCGCCTGCGGAAAGATTATCTCCAAGAGCACCGACACAGGATTTATAACCGTCCGGCAGAGTAAGAATAAAATTGTGAACAGAAGCAAGCCGGCAAGCATTTTCAAGTTCTTCCATTGTTGCATCTGGCTTTGCAATACGAAGGTTTTCTTCAATGGTTTCGTCAAAGAGATAGGTCGTTTGGCTGACCATTGTTACATTATCAAACAGGCTGTCGGGGTCTACACGGTCAATGTCGATTCCGTTATAGCAGATGCTTCCTTTGTCCTTCTGCCAAAAGCGAAGCAAAAGCTTTAAGAACGTGGATTTGCCACATCCCGACTCGCCGACAATACCGATAATCTCACCTTGCTCGGCATGCATTTTTATGTCGGTCAAAACGGCGATATCTTCGTCATATGCAAAGGATAGATTCTCCACTTTGAGATTGTTATATTTGAATTTTTCGCCGTTTTCTACAGGAGTGACGGCAGGCTGCTCGGAAAGTAAATCAAGCACACGGTCACCACTTGCAAAGGTCTGTGTAAGGTTGCCGGGGAGTGCCGATATCGCAATCACAGGGCCGAAAGAGCCGAACACGGCAACAACGCCGATAATCATTCTTCCAATGGTCAGCATATCGCTTGCTACAAGAGCAATACCGCAAGCAAGAGTCAAAAGTATAATAATAGAAACCGTCAACTCGGTCGCCGCACCTGTTTTTGTAATATCGTGCTTCATATTTTTGGTTTCTTTGAGAAGTACATCGCTGCGACGATTGACTTCTTCTTTTCTCACCTCTCCTGCGTTGTTCAGTACGATATCTTTAATACCTTTAATACTGTCAAGAAAGTATGCGTTAAAGGATGCAAACTCGACACGGTAGTGAACACCCGAGGCCTTTAATTTACTTGACGAGATCATAGGAACGATACTACCGATAAGGATATATCCGAGGAGTGCTACAAGTGCGAGATACCAGCTCGACACAAATCCTACGAAAAGGAACACGACAATAGATACGATAACAGCAATACATATAGGCGAGATCGTATGTGCATAGAACACTTCAAGAGTTTCTATGTCGGAGGTAATTATCGCAATGATTGAACCTTTTTGCTTGCATTCGAGCTTTGCAGGACACAGCACTCGCAAGGATGCGAATATTTTGTCACGAAGCACAGCAAGCAGACGGAAAGCGATATAGTGGTTGCCGTATTGCTCAAAGAATCGGAGCAAGCCACGGATAACGCCACAAAGAACGGCAAGGGTTACGATAAGACCGTATGAGAGTGCGATGCTCTCGCCAAGAGCTTTGGCTATGCCGATAGCACCGAATAAGGTCACACCCATGGCGGAAATAAATCCGAGAGAGCCGTTTATCACGGCAAGTATTATAATATAGGCAAGGCTGCCGAGAAGAAGGATAAGGCTTCCCATGATTTTCGCACCGCTTCGGCGTAATTGTTTTTTATTGTTTTTCATTCTCACACCTCCCCATAGCCTTCTTCGAGATTTTTCTGAGTCGTGTAGAGCTTGGCATAACCGCCGCTTTTGCTCATCAGCTCGCCATGTGTACCGCTTTCCTTGACCTCTCCCGACTCCATAAAGTAGATACGGTCAGAGGGAGTAACATTGGCAAGACGGTGGGAAATGACGATGACCGCCTTTTCCTTTGAGAGAGCTTTGATATTACTCATAATTATAGCTTCGCTCTCAATGTCGATATTACTTGTAGCTTCGTCAAAGATATACACATCCTTGTTTGCTACAAGGTTGACAGCAAGAGCCAAACGCTGTTTTTGACCACCTGAAATATTGCTTGCATCCTCGGAGATAACCTTGTCAAGACCGCCGTTCTCGCAAATGAAGTTTTCAAGATTTACCTTGCGAAGAGCCGCATATATTTCTTCCTCGGTCACCGTCCTGTTTGCAAGCATAAAATTTTCACGGACTGTTTCATTGAAAATATATGTGTTATAACTGACCACGGCAATATGGCTGTAATAGCTCTCACGGGAAAGAGTTTCGAGAGCCTTGCCTCCGACTGTAATCTTGCCTGTTTTCGGTCTGAGTCCGCCGAACAATAAACCTACAACGGTGGATTTGCCGCATCCCGACTCACCGACAATGCCTGTCATACCCGTTTTTGCGAAGGTCATATTGACATTTTTAAGCACATCACGCTTGTCGTCATAGGAGCAGGTCACATCCTCTACCTTGATTTCAGTATCACACACTTCTTCAGATCCCCACACGGGCTCGGGCTGTTCCAAAAGAGAAATAATCTTCCTGCCCGCCGATGCACCGTTCATAGCAATATGGAACGCCGAGCCAAAAGCACGGAGAGGTAAGAAAAAGTCCACCGCCACAAGAATTAGGAAAAGTGCGGCGATTGGAGAAAGTCCACGGTTGACAATTCCCATAACCGCAACCGCAATTCCGACACCTGCACCGCCGTATGCAACTAAGTCCATAATGGTGGTGGAGGCAAGTTGCATAACAAGGACTTTCATGGTAATCTTACGAAATTCCTCGGAGCTTTGGTTCATCTTTATATGTTGTGCCTCATCTGCCTTAAAAATTTTCAGTTCACGAAGTCCTTGAACGCTGTCAAGGAATCCGTCACCCATAGAGGTGTACTTGCCCCAATACTTCGCAAAAATTCGCTTTGCGTATTTGGAAACGGCAACAATAGATATGGGTATCAGCGGAACGCAGGCAAGCAAAACAAGAGCTACACGCCAATCTATCCATACTGTAATTCCGAACAGAATAACAGGAGCCATCATCGCATAGAAGAACTGCGGAATGTATGAGGAATAGTAAAGGTCAAGTTGCTCGACACCTTCCATAGCTACCTGTGTCAATCCTGCCATGCTCATACCATCCGTGGAACGAACGCCGAGTGTGACAATTTTGTTATAGACCTGCGCACGCAAGTCCTTCTTTGCTTTTCTGCCGAGAGTATCTTTCAGATTTCCGACAAGGCGAGAAGCGATATATCTCAAAGCAATACCAACTACGGCAAAAATCGCAGGTGCAAGGAAGATAACCGCACCGCCGCTGTCCTCGTCAAAGTGAACCGTAAGGTCTATGGCACGACAAACGGATGCGGTTGTCGTGATGTTTGCAAGCAAACCGATTACCATAAGTGCTACGGTGTAGAAGATGTACTTTTTGTTGTTTCCGAGTAATCGGAGCAGTTGTTTATCTATCACTTATTTCTCCGTTTCTTGTGCTTTGTCAACACTCTTCTGCACACTCTTTTTACAAAATAGCAAAAGACAGCAATAGCACTGGCTATCAGTACACTGATCAAAATTGCTATAATCGTGTCCATTTATATTTCCTTATCATATCGGTTACATCTTTACTGTTTGTTACGAATGACACAGTGCAATCGAAATCCTTTTCTGACCTCAAACTTTTCCATTACCAAGCCACTTTTGTCACATAGCTTTTGAATATCCTCTTTTGAGTAGCAGTGAACATCGCCCTTTTTGGCAAAAGTTCGCAAGAATGGCAATTCAATATTATTGATAAACCACAAATTCAATTTACTGCCTGAGGTCATGTCTCTTAAAATAAATCTTCCGTTCAAGCGCAAGACCTTTTTCAAGTTCACGAAAAACTTATCGGGATCGGGGTAATGATGAAAGCTCATAGAACAAGTCACCACATCAAACGATGCATCCTCAAAAGGGAGTTCCTCACAGTCACCAACCAAAAATTTCACACCTGTGATTTGCTTTTGCTTGGCAACCGCAATCATTTTTTCAGACAAATCCAACCCTACATAGCGTTTGCCTGGAATGTCTCGGCTGAACAGATACAGCATTGCACCCGTTCCGCACCCTGCATCCAACAGATCAGTGAAATTCTCATTTTGTAATTCTTTAAGCACATCGGGGTAGTCCTTACGACATAGGTTATAGACACTGGGATCGTTGTTATCGAACGTTTCGGCAGTCTTATCAAATTCCCTTAATGTCAGTTGTTTCAAATTTTCATTCTTATTCTTACGCATAACTCTACTCCGTAGTTAGATTTGATTTTATCCTACTCACACAATTCAGTATTTGCAGATTTTAATATACCTCAATGCCTCGGAAGCCACGCAATATTCCGCATGCGCTTTCTGTATAAATCCATAAGCCATACTTCCTCCGTTTTCTTGAAGAGAACGGTCATATATATCGGTATATTTGCCTTGATTAAGCTTGCTCCTGTGCAAGCAAGCCAAATGCATCGTATTTCCTACCAAGCATATACACCCGTAGTAACAAGCACATGATTTAAGATGTTGGCATCAATTTTTGACTTTGTTATTGCGGACACCCACAGATATATGCCAACAATTATCGCAGCAATTCCCAATATTATAAAGGGTAGGATTATACGGCATTTCAAAATCGGGGAAGTATAATCGCCAAAACAGTGAGTGCGATTTGCGGAACGACAATAATCGGATCGACTCCAATAAGCGGAAGGTGTTCTTTATTGCTGTCTTTCATTTGCTTATGACCTCATATCCGGCTCTTTCTATACGAGCCTTGATAATTTCATCAGCCACATCCTCGGCATAGGAAACGGTTAATTCTCCCTTTTTTAGATCAACCTTTCCAGCTATGCCCTTGATGTCATTTACTACTTCTTCAACTCTGTTTTTGCAATGCTGGCAGTGCATACCGTCCACTTTGAAAATCTTTTGATAGAGTACCTTTGCTAATTTCTTCCTTTTCGGCTTATAGCTGCCGCCACCACAACAGCCACTCTCGCCCTTGAAATGTTTTATTGTATAAACAACGCCGACAACAACGATTACCACGAGAATGCCGATAATAATATAATTTCCCATCTTAACCTCCAAAGTTACGAAAAGTGTGGTAAAGCAATCCTTTGACAGCTCAGAAATAAATGCACAGATAGCAATGTCGGCGGTTTCATCGACTGCTGCATCCACAAACAGCTTATCTTTGAGTAGTCTATGATAAACTTCAAGCTCGCTCGCTTTCCACGTTCCATGATCTGTCAAATACTCAAGACCGCCGTGTTCCTTGTGAATGTACTTCAAATTGAGAAAAGTGTCCATCCTACAAGGAACGCTGACTTCAGTAATATTAAGTTCGCTTGCAATATCAAATGCAGCCGTTTGATTGCAAGCAAATAACGGATCTGTGAGCCGCCTTATTAGTCATCGCTAACCTTTTTTTTAAAATAAGGGAATGCGAATGGATAAAACGCATTCCCTTATTTTGTTAATTTTCTTTATGTATTGTTTCGCTATGAGTAGCACATTCGCCGTTGCATTTTCCACAGCTTTTGCGACTGCACTGTTTTGCATAAGGGCAACCTATACATTTCACACCCTTTTTCTTTTCTCTGACAAGGTAGAAAACGATAGCACCGACAATTAAAATCAGTATTCCAGCAACAATGAAGTTTTCCATTATGCTTTACCGAGGGCATATTCTACTTTCAGCTTCTTATTAGTGTTCATAATAAGACCTGCAATAATGCCTGCAAATACGACAACTGCTGCAAGACCTGCAAGAGCCGCACCGACATTCAAAGCAGCGGGAGAAGTAATGAGAGTGCCTACGGTGTAAACGAGATAGCCTACCGAGAAACCGACGCCGAGCTGAAGTCCGATGCCTGCCCATACCCACTTGCCACTCTTCATTTCGGAGTTCATAGCACCGATAGCGGCAAAGCAAGGAGGTGTGTAAAGGTTAAACATGAGGTAAGCGAGAGCCGCAACCTTTGAGATTGCAATGATACCTGCTACCTCTGCACCTGTACCTTCAAGCATTGCAAGCTCGTCAAGGTCAATGAGGTTTTCAAGTCCTACAAAGCAAACCGCAAGCGTTCCGACAACATTTTCTTTTGCGATAAAGCCGGTAACTGCCGCAGCGGCCAACTGCCAAGAAAGAACGCCAACAATAGGAATGAGCAGGTATGCAATCGGCGTTGCGATGGTAGCGAGAATGGAATCACTTGCATTCTCGGCAACGGTAAACTGCCAAGTAAAAGTCTGCATGATCTGAACGACGGTATTGCAGAGAAGAATAATGGTAGTCGCTTTTACAATGTATGCCCAGCCACGACCGCACATGGTCTTGAACGCTCCCCAAAGAGAAGGCTTCTTATATTCAGGAAGCTCGATAATAAAGTAGGATTTTCTTGCCTTGTAGCCTGCAACTTTATTTACGATGAAAGCACCAACGAAAATAAGTACGATACCGAGCAAATAAACAAGCGCACTTACCCAACCCTTATTATCGAAAAATGCGCCTGCAAAGAGAGAAATAACGGGAATTTTCGCACCGCAGGGCATAAACGGAGCAAGCATCGCAGTTGCTCTGCGTTCGCGCTCGTTGCGAATGGTACGGCTCGCCATGATACCGGGAACGGCACAGCCGATGGTAATAACAAAAGGAATGACCGATTTGCCGGAGAGACCTACCTTTTTGAAGATGGGATCAAGAACAACGGCAACACGGGACATATAGCCGCAATCTTCAAGAATGGCGATAAGGAAATACATAACCATAACGAGAGGAAGGAAGCCGACAACGGCAATCACACCGCCAATAATACCGTCAACCAAAAGTGCGGTAAGTAACGGGTTCGCGTTTTCCAGCAGACCTCCTACCCAGCCTTGGAACATTTCAAGAAGTGTAACAAGTCCGGGGATGGCAAACTCATTTGCCTCACCCTCATTGATGACCAATCCCTCGGCAATCCAAGTACCGAGCCAAGTCTGCGAGATTTGGAATACAAGGAACATCACAACGGCAAAAATCGGAATACCGAGCCACTTATTTGTAAGTACCTTATCAATCTTATCGCTGAAATTCTTGTCTTTGGTCAGCACTTTACGCTTCTCGACATCTTTGACAAGTCCGTTTACAAATTCAAAACGCTTTCTGTCTGCCGCTTCGACAATCGCCTTATCAGTCAGATCAATATCGCCCTGTGTGTAAGGAGCAGTCTGTCTTGTACCAACGATAGATACCGCTTTTTCAACGACTGCTTTGAGTCCATCTGTGGTGGTCGATGTCGTTTCAATGACAGGACAACCAAGCAGCTCGGACAATTTCTCGGTTTTGATCTCGGTTTTCTTTTTCTTATTGACATCACTCTTATTGAGAGCAACAACAACGGGAATCCCGAGTTCAAGTAGCTGTGTGGTAAAAAAAAGGCTACGAGAAAGATTGGTCGCATCCACGATATTGATAATAACATCTGGATTTTCTTTCTTCACATACGAGCTTGTAATGCTTTCCTCGCTTGTGAATGGGGACATGGAATACGCACCGGGAAGGTCAACAGCAATAAGCTGTTCACTTCCGGCATAGTATGCCTTTTTGATGGGGTGTTCTTTCTTTTCTACGGTAACACCTGCCCAGTTGCCGACCTTTTCGTTTCGACCTGTAAGGGCATTATACATTGTGGTCTTACCGGAGTTAGGATTGCCGGTTAATGCGATTCTCATATTGGTTTCCTCCCTTAATATGATGATATATGGCCAATCAGTCCTCACGGACATGGTTGCAAATTTATGTTAGCGCACACTAACAACAGCGTTTAATTTTAGCCGATGCCGGCTATTACCATGCACATCGGCAAAAAATTAAATACGAATGGCTTGAGCGAGCTGCATATCTATATTGTACCTGGCATCCTTAATGGACACAACACAGCTCTTTTTGAGGCGAGAAACAACTGCAATGGTTTCACCGCTGTAACAGCCAAGAGAAAACAAAAAAGAATTGAGTTCTTCGTCATCGGTATCTATTCTGCTTATTTTGTATTCATTTCCTTCTTCTGCTTCCCAAAGCGTCATTCCATTCACCTTCTTGTAAATGCTTTTAATCGCCAGTGCAATTAGCAACTGCTAACTGCAAAGGCTTAAAAATTGTTAGCAATCGCTAACATCGATGTTATTATACCACCGTTTCATCTATTTGTCAATACCCATTTCAAAAAAAAAAGTGATGAAAAATTTGTTAAATTGATTTTTAGCTGTTGATTTTGTTCAAAAATGTGGTATAATTATTAAGATGTAGAGTTTCAAGTTTAGGGCGATAGGAGATTCATATATGGCACTTAACGAGTCCGGCGAAATGTATCTTGAAACAATCTATATGTTATATCAATCTCATTCGGAAGTCCGTTCCGTTGATATAGCTGAACACATGAACTATACAAGAGCAAGCGTGAGCCGTGGTGTAGGTTTACTAAAAAAACAGGGATTGATTGAAGTCAATAAAAGCGGTTACATTACATTGACGGAAAAAGGTATATATGCCGCAAAAAAAATTATGGATCGGCATGAAGTATTGACGGATATTCTGATAAGGCTCGGCATTGACGAGGAAACCGCCGCGGAGGATGCCTGCCGTATTGAGCATGTCATCAGCGACAAGACCTTTTACGGTATCAAAGAGCATTTCGAAAAATATAAATAAGCATTGCAAAAGGTAAGGATTTTTTATCCTTGCTTTTTACAATGAGATTCCTCTGCATTTTCTACCGCTATATGTTAAAATAAAATTAAACTTACTTTACACGCAAAGGCAATAAAAAGCGGACACCGACAATTTGTGATGCCCACTTTTTCTGTTTAATTTCAGTCAATGCGTCAAGCACTTCCTTAAGAATTTTCTCTTTCTGTGCCTCATCATATGTTGGGCTGTCCTTGTCTATGGTCACACAGATATTCAAAAAGTTATATTCACCGCAGCCAGTGAGATCAAGACGTAGTTCCTCATTCAGCGCGCGGCTGTCCTCGTATGTGGCTTTATAGCCACCAAGACTGTTGCAATTCACCTCGGTGATTTCACTGAGCAAGTCATAGTCGGTATCGGAACTCACATAAGCATCGTCCTCGCTGCTTGTGCAGCGGATGCGAATGTTGAAACTCTCATCGGGTGCGTAGAGGCAAAAGCCCTTGCCAAGCACCTCGTCATGGGCTATGTCAAGTAATACACCAGTCGGCAACTTAAAGGATATGCTTCCACCATTATCGTAAAAAAGAGTGGATTTATCCGCCCCCTGACAGATCATCCGCACCTAGTGATTTGGCGGCAAGCCTCGCACCGTACTTGAATCCGCACACGAATATCACCCTTTCGGCAAGACTGTTATTGAACCCGCTAAAAGCTGCAAATTGAAAAGGTTCTGGATTTGCATTAATATACAGAAGTCATAAGGAGATAATTTTATGAGCGAGCAAAATATGTACGATAACGAAGTGTTTTTTAAGGGGTATAAACAGCTTCGGGAAACCGATTTAAACTACAACGTCCAGCTTGAACAGCCTGCAATGACTAAATTGTTACCAGATATATCAGGCAAAACGGTGCTTGATTTAGGTTGCGGCTTTGGTTATAACTGCCTTGATTTTGTAAAGAGAGGTGCTTCAAGGGTAACAGGTATTGATATCTCCAAAAAAATGCTTAGTGAGGCAAAAGAAAAAAACACCGACGAAAAAATCAAGTACATAAATATGAGTATGACCGACATTGATAAGCTTAAAGAAAAATTCGACCTTGTTTACAGCTCTTTGGCTTTTCACTATACTGAGGATTTTGAAAGCCTTGCAAGGAATATTTATTCTCTGCTTAATAAGGGCGGTTATTTGCTTTTTTCACAGGAGCATCCCTTTATTACTGCAACAATCGGCGGACATCAGCACTATAATAAGGATGAAAATGGGAATTACACATCCTTTACCTTTTCAAATTACGGTCAGCCCGGAAAAAGAGACACCTACTGGTATGTTGAGGGCGTGGAAAAATATCACCGCAGATTTTCGGATATTATTACGGCTCTGTGCAACGCAGGATTTATAATTGATACCGTTTGCGAGCCAGTTCCTAACGAGAAAGCCGATGAAAAAATCCCGTTTATTTTTGAAAAGGAGCAAATCAAGCCTACCTTTTTAATTGTAAAGGCAAGGAAGTATAATTAGGCAGTGTTAACACAAACATAAAAAAATGACATAATAAACATATGAAAATAAGTGATGCGCAATATGAACGGATAGCCGATTACTTTCCTATTTAAACAGATAACCGAGATTTTATCAACACTATTTTGTATATCACCGAAAACGGGGGGGGTAAATGGAGGGCACTTCAGAAAATGGCCGGCAAACAAAAAGTTTAACAGATGGGCTTGTATTTTTACAGCGCTACAAGCGGAAGAAATTATCGTGAGTCGAGTGGAAGTGCTTGCGGCCGACAGCACATCCTGCAAAGTTCACTCTGGCGGACACGGGCTCTAAAAAACTCGGAAACAAGCAATCGGCAAATCAAAAGACGGTTGGAACATCAAGCTTCATGCGGTATCCGCAGATGATAAAGTTGTTGTTGAAATGCACTTGTCAGGAGGGGAACGTCACGACGGACCGGTCAGAGACGAATTTCCGAGATGGATCGCGCTTATGAAATGGTTCAAATGGTCTGATTGATATGTATTTGGGTTTTGCAGAAAACGATAGGATTTCCGCTTGTACTGATGACTCATTTACGGTAAGAGAAATTTCTGAAAAAAAACAGTTCAACTCGCATATTACAGATGATTATGTGGTCACTGCTGTTTATGACGCTTCGGTGAAATATAGTTTGATGGAAGAGTACGGTCCAAACTCATTTGCCATACAAGAAGACAGATCTTTATATACTGAGTGGGGTTTCAAAAAACCGAGTGTTGCAGTAGAACGGTTTTTGGGATTTGGTAACAAGGTAAAAATGCTTGCTCCTCCGGAAATGGTGGAACGAATGAAGACTGCACTGGACTCAATAAAAGATTGATACGAACCATGACATACAGTTGTCTTGTTTTAAATGTTAGAGTATAGAAAAAAGAGAGGGATCCATATATGAAAACCTTATGCGGATTAGACTGCAGCGAATGCGGATTGAAAAATGAATGCAGAGGATGTACAGAAACGAACGGACATCCGTTTGGCGGTTCTTGCATGATTGCTGTATGCTGTGCAGATCAGGGATGCGAAAATTGCGGCGGATCTTTTGAGGCTCCTTGCAAATTAAAAAAGCAGCTGATTGCGGAGTTCAATGCGCTCGGAATCGAGGATATGGAGAAAGTTACCGACCTCAACGCTCTGCACGGTGCTTATATAAACCTGCAATATACGCTTCCCGGTGGACAAAAAATCAAATTCTGGGACGATGACAGAATTTATCTTGGTAATCAGATTTGCAAGAAAAACAGCAACAGATGTTACGGTCTCACAGCCGATGAAAACTATCTTTTGGTCTGTGAGTATGGAGATAACGGTTCCGATGCTGAAATCATTGTTTACAAGAAACGGAGATAACACATATAGTTGACTCAAGATGCGGATTACACTGCAACCAGTTGGTGAGGATAAGGAGACTTGCGGCTGCGATGGTTATATAGAAACGAAGTGGGGAATGTCCCGATATTCCATGCGGACTACTGACGCAATATTCCTGTAACCCCGAACATGGCGATACTCCTCAGGGCGCCAGAATTGAACAATGCAAGCGGTAGTATGCTGAGGCGAAAGGATGAAGTAAAATGGATGCAAAAATTATCTCGCTTCGCATGGAGCGCCAGTGCTTCATAAACAAGGCAGATGAAAATGAATACATAAAGTTATATCAAGATACCCAGCCCGGACAAAATGTTTATTGGAACGGCTTCGGTCAGCCGCCTACACTCACATTCCGTGCAGACTTCAATGATATTGAGTTTAATCGCGACAGACAAAAAAACCGCAAACTAATAAAAGGCCGTTTCGCAGGCGGTAATTTGGGTTGGATTATGCCCGAAGATCTTGAACTGTTTGCAGCTCTTTACCGTAAGCCGCTGACAAAACCGACTGAAATACAACGCAAGGTGCTTGAGTTAATTGAAAATGCAGGACCGTTTAATATTCAGCAAATCAAAAAAGAAACAGGATTGCTTGTAAAACAGATCACGCCAATTCTTCACCGTCTACAGGAAGCATTTTTGATTTATGAGGATCAATATGACGGCGAATGGGATCGCGGTTGGTATAGGTTCGTAGAGATGTTTCCGGAAGTAAATTCCGATAAGTACTCAAAACACGAAGCGCTTAAAATAGTTCTTCAAAGATTTGCACATCGCCTTGTATGGTTCGACACTGCAATGGCAAAATCCTTTTATAAAATACCTGAAAAAGAAATTAAACTGGCTGTTGATGAGCTGGTTGCTAAGGGCGTATTGGTAGTGTCAGAGTCTGGCTATATACTGAAGAGTGATGCTGAATTGTTGGTAAAATATAAGCCCAAGACGTTGGATTTTGTGTATGCGATTCACCGCAACGACTTTATTTATAAAGTCAATGAGCACATTCTGAAAAAAATGGCAAAGAAACTTACCGAAGGACTTGAATATGACCACGAGCCCCTGCAATATCTACTGATTGACGGAGAATTTCACGGTGCATCGGTGGGTCACTTCCGTAACGGCCCGTATGACCTCAATGACATTGTATGCGATCTACCGGATGCCGAGAGCCGAAAAAATGAAATTGTTGAGGCTGTTGGTACTGTAAACTTTGGCAGGATACCCAAGCGGTTTATGGGAAAGGAATTATAAGTTAAGCTATCACTTAAAACAAATTTTTCTTATCTCAAGCAATGCCTGCTGTATAAAATCCTATGTTTGATATGATTGAACTGCAATGAGGCGACAGAAGCTCGTTCACGCAGAAAGAAGTTTTTATATGTTTAATATGGAGAACATAGGGTTAAAAATTTCGGAACTTAGAAAAAAATAACAATATGACGCAAATGGAGCTTGCAGGCAAAATAAACATCAGCTTTCAGGCGGTATCAAACAGGGGAACAAAGCAATTCTATGCCAGATATCTCAAAATTACCGGAGCTTGCCGAAATTTTCGGTATCAGTGTTGACAAACTTATCGGAACAAAAAAGTCTACTGCTTGACAGCCTTGTAAACGGCAGGATTAAAGAACATATTGCTGATAACGGACTGACAAATGACGAAATTAAAGAAATTGCTCCAATTATCAAGCCCTCTCAAGCGGAAAATATTTTTGAAAACACAAAAGATGTTGTGGATATCAAAGATATTGAGGCTTTGCTGCCGTTTTTAAATCGACAAACTATCGATGAAATGGCAAAAAAGCTAGAGCATTGTTGATATTGTTAATATTAGCTGTTATAACCTATGAGATGAAAGGAATGTGTGCTATTGAAGCTATTGTGCCGTCTAAACAATCCATTGAAAAAGATAGCATAAAAGCAAGCAGTTTTTTATAAAAGAGAAGAGCGAAATTAACTACCTGAAAATAAACACAAAGCCCGCAGATTTGTTAAATCTGCGGGCTTTGTGCCTCTCAATCGTTCACTTTTGAAAGTATCCTCATGAGAGCCCTTCTTTTCAAAGGGTTTTGTGTTTTTAGCAATATAAACAACATGATAAACCACATGAAAAAGATATTTATGCGTTTTCGACGGTGGGAATTGAACCTGAATAAGAAACACTTGATTATTCCTACATACAAGCCGTTTCAAAATCGGAATCAAATTAACCACATGAGTTCAGATTCCAATGTGCGGTCTTCCGTGAAAGCAATATCTTGGACTATTCTGTTTCAATTCCGCGCCCAAGCACCTTAAATTATCTATTTTTATAGTAATCTTCCCGTGAGATTGAGTAAATAACAGAATCAAATATTTTTATTGCCATATCGTTTAAAACCGTTTTTAATTATTGACTTGTACTTTGGGGTATTGTAAAAGCAGATAATAAATCAACATTTAAATTTTCAAATGCATAACTCACCATACACGTAACCGCTTCTGTCATATAGCCGTTATTCCAATAGTTTTCATTTAAAAGATAATTGATCAACTTTGCATAATATTTGCCCTGGTTATTATCCGGATATATTTTGATAAAACCAATAGCCTTGCTGCTTTCTTTTAAAATAATGGCAAATATGCCGTCAGTTTCAATATAGGATTTTAGAATATTCTCTGCATGAAGACGGCTTCCAACCGCCGATCATATAAGCCGGATTGCACATAAGTTCATGAAAATCATTTATATCTTCAATGCTCCACTGCCTCAACAATAATCGTTTGGTATCTAAGGTCACCATACGACCATCTCTATACCGCCACTGGGGGATATTGGCTGGTTCTTGCCTGTATACTGGACGAATAAAAAAAAGCACCCGTCAGACAACGAATGCTTCTTTTTGTCTAAGCCACATGAAAAAGATATTTTTGTGTTTTCGGAGGTGGGAATTGAACTCTTGTAAAAATAAACTACACATTTATTTCTATCTGCTCACCGATTTTTCTTAGAGACATCTATACCAAGCGGGATGTGAACTCTTGTGCAGGATAAGGCCTCTTAAGAACAAGGACGGCTTCCTATTTTGATCTATCGAACTGAAGAAATTCACTATCCGTTTGCTTTCGGCTCTTCAGACATTTAACGGAAGTACATCGGTAAACAAAATTAAATTGGACGTAATTTTCTCTCAATCGGTCAAAGCCGCAAACGTGCCGTTTGCGTAAAGGATATCCATAACCATCAGCCCGACTGTGTAACTGATAAATCCGCTTGCGGTCCAGCTGACAATCAAATCCCGCATTTGCGGCGGATAATCGCGGGCAACGGCCTGCGCATGTTCAAAGGCGTAATTGGCAAACTGCTTTTTGAATGTTTCATCTAGATCCGGAATCCGAGCAAAAAAATCATGGGCATTTCCCTTGACGACCATAATATTAACCTGATTGTCTTCAGAAATCAGCTGTCGTTCCCGAAGCCGTTTGAATTTATCTGCATTTACGCGATTATCCTCAATTGCGCCGGTCATGAATTCATAAAGGTATTCATAATCCGATGTCAAATTATTTTTCCAGCCGCCATTGCGTGAAGAATATCTGCTATCTATAGACCATGAATAGACCGGGTAATTGTCAGAACAGCGCGTCATATTACCACATGACCACATGGAGGGCAGATTCAAAACAGGAACATAGTCCTTATCAACCTGTGTACTTTCTATTGCTATAAAAGCGATATAATTTCCCCCATCGGTTGTCTTAATGCAATAAGGAGACAAATCTTTTTTTACATTCAATTGGCATTTGTTGGCAACACCGTAAAAAATCGCTGCTGCTTCCAAGAGTTCATGATTTCCGCTAGGAATATATACCTCTCCTTAACATCGGAAATTGCCTCCCGGACAGATCGGGCGTAATCCCTTGCGAGCAGCTGGGCTATTTTAAGCTGTTTTTTTAATTTGTCCTCCTGCTTTTCAAGCGAATATGTTGGCGGATCAAATCTTACGAAAGTGGTAAATTTTTTGTCGGCCTTTTGTACTAGAAAATCGTTACTTTTCAGAAGATCAATCTTATCTTCAATAAAAACAGGGGTAACGCCCAATTCTTCTACTATTTCTTCTTTTGTCCGGGGGGTGTAATATACACTGTAAACGATATTCAGATTTAATCTGTCGCTAAGATAAAACTCCGGCCCTCCGTTTGGTCCGGGGTCTCCGCTGTGGCCAATGCTGATCGCTTCAATCGGTTTCATACCGAGCTTTCCGATTTTTCTTTCCATGCCAAATCCTCCTTTTAATTCATGACGTGCTTGATTCAGATGCCATTTTACCGTACCTATCGGGATCCCTTGCTGTTTGGAAATATGTGCAATGGATTTGTTTTCGTAATAGTATGCATAAACAATTTCACGGCGTGTTTTTGTGAGAAACGCAATTTCACGGCGCAGACGAAAGAATTCTTCCATGTTATCTTCAAAGCCATAGGCGTCTTCAAAAGGTAGGAGAATTTCGTCAATGGAAACACCTTGATGCTTTTTCGCGGACAAAACATATTTGGAGTAGACATGTTCACTAATGCGCCAAATATAGCCATCTAAGTTGTATATTTCTTTTGCTTTTATTAAAGATTCATACAATTCTATAGCAATATCTGCGCAAATCTCCTCTGCTTCGGCATAGGAAAAAGCTTTTTTCATGGCGAATCCATAGATTTTTTGGAAATATTTCATTATTATTTCATCTGCTTTTTGTTTATCCATACATAATTACTCCGGTACCGTTTGACTATATAGTGGAAAAGAAATCAAAAAGGTTGGTAATGCCGAAAAATTTTTTCCAATCGATTAAATCTTTCTTTTGTTATAAATATCAGATATAAAAAATTCTCATTAAAACAAAAATTCGAATGTATCGCCAATACGCGACACATTCGAATTTTTGACTTTGGTGCACCATCAGGGATTCGAACCCGGGACCCACTGATTAAGAGTCAGTTGCTCTACCAACTGAGCTAATGGTGCAAATAAGAGAATATGTCGGCATCGTCCTATTTTTCCGGGTCGTCTCCAACCAAGTATCTTCAGCACCCACGAGCTTAACTACCGTGTTCGGAATGGGAACGGGTGGATCCTCGTCGTCATTGACACCGACT
>CALXAO010000006.1 GCA_944386295.1 uncultured Clostridia bacterium
GACGAAAAAGAGACAATCGAAAGAGTGTTCACGGATGTGAAAGAAAAGTACGCAACGCGATATCCCCCCATACCGAGGCAACAATTCAATCCCCCATAAGTGGAAAAGAGCTTACCTATACGGTGATGTAATTCAGTTTTATCCGTTTTTTGTCAAAATAAAAATTATTTCCCTGAATCTCGCTTGAAATTCAGGGTGATTCGACAGACTGTTCTCTCTGCGAAAATGCAGAGGGATGTTTTTTGTTTTTGAGAAAAGTGTCATTTCAGAACTATGGGTCATATCCTGTAAAGGGGAAATTTTCCCAGAAAAACAGGAGGCAATAAATATTATGGGTATTTTGAATTCCAATAAACAGATTGAAGTTAGCTAAATCGAATGTGACGGTTCCTTAAAAGTTACTTTGGCTTTGACTGCGGCTCCCGATATTTCGGAGAATCCCGTGGACATTGTTTTGGTTTTGGATCGGTCCGGAAGTATGGCGGGCGACCCTTTGACCAATATGAAGGCCGGAGCTAAAAAATTTATTGATATTATTGACGAATCCACCGACAGCTCCCAAGATGGGCAGCTCGGCGGCAGGACTCGTATTGGTATCGTCAGCTTTTCCGATACGGCTGTAAAAAACACACAGCTCATTACCTCTGTGGACGCTCTCAAGGCGGCCGTGGACAGTTTGACAGCAGGAGGCTCCACAAACCATGCGGATGCCTTTACCAAAGCAACGGAATTATTTTCTCCGCCCTCGGGAAATCAGAAGGTCATCGTTATGTTTACCGATGGAAAAACCACAACTGGGCCAGCGCCCTCTCCAATTGCGGCGGCAGCCCGGGCATCGGGAGTAATCATTTACAGCATCGGTCTAATTGGTTCAGATGGCATTGACGTCAACGTGCTCAACGACTGGTCTACCGATCCGGATGCGTCTCATGTGGCGGTTGCTCCTGATGACGACGATCTAGAGCAGTTGTTTGAAGACCTGGCTGCAAATATTTCCAAGCCCGGTGCCACTAATATTGTTATTGATGAAGTCGTTAACTCTGATTTTGTCATTACAAGCATTCTTCCGCCGACGGCGGGCACGGCGACTAGTATCAATAACACAACGCTGCGTTGGAATATTTCCCAGCTAGGTGTAACAGGGAATGAGGGAGCCTCGCTGGAATTTTATATTCGGCATACAGCACAGACTGGAGGCATAAAAAAGATCAATCAGTCGATCACCTATACAGACACAGAAGGAAATGTTGTAACTTTTCCTGACCCCACAGTCACAATAAATTGTGATATAGTTGTTTATCCGGAGGACTGTCCTGTTCCTATAGACCTGGTCGTAGATTCTTGCAGAGATTCTCTAGTAGTAGATTTGGGTGACACCTATTTGCAGTCTCCAGGAAGAATTGTGCAATTGGATGTTACGGTAAAAAATGTTTGTCCGGGCAAACGGGTTGCTCTGGCGGTAATTCTTACCGAAGTAGATGAACAGGGTATGGAGTATCAGCGGGGAATGAAGACTGTTACTCTACCAGCGCATAACGAGTCCTCTTGTGGGGATATTTTGGTAAAATGCGTAAAGTTTGTTCTTCCCGAAGATCTGGATGTATCGGGAAGAGATCCCACGGCCCTTTGTCCTGTCCGAAATTTGCGGGCAAGATTTATTGCGCATTATATTGATACCGATTATCGCTGCTGCGAGTCAGTTTTAACGCTTTAATACAATTCCGGGCCAAGGGGGCCCGGAAACATAGCCTCCTGATGGGAAGAGGAGTCATATGGCTCTTCTTCCCGTTTTTTTTACAAAAATAAAATATTTTGCAAAAATGCTTGATTCTTGTTTGAAAATATAGTATAATAAAAAAAATACTGAAAAAGGATGGTTATCTGTATGAGTCGTCAAACCTGGTTGGAGCAGTATCGCTCTTCTGTATCTTCCCGAGATTTTGCGCTGTTGGAAAAGGCTAGCAGTATTCTGGAAAGGAACACTTATGCCCCTAACGAATATGGCTGGGGGCCTTGGAGAATGGTTTCTCCCTGCCGTGGCTATTTTAAAGGATTTTGGAATTGGGATACTGCTTTTATTGCGGAAGGGATGTCCCGCTGGGATACGACTCTGGCTAAGGAACAGATTTTAGGCTTTTTGTCTTTTCAGATGGAGGATGGAATGCTTCCGGATGTAAAACGGGAAAATGGGGAGCTCGTGGATACCTTGTCTAAGCCCCCAGTTCTGGCTCCTGCGGCTTGGACAATTTTTTGCCGTAGCGGAGATCTGGATTTTCTCCGGGAGGTTTATCCAAAATTTGTAAAAAATGAATCTTTTTGGACGACAAAACGTTGTCAGGATGGGTTGTTTTACTATTCCGCGGTTCGAGAAAAAGCCAAAGACGAGGCAGAGTATTTGACTTGGGCGGGGTATGAGTCAGGCTGGGATAATGCCGTCCGCTGGGATATGGGAATCCCGAATCTGTGGGCTATTGATCTGAACTGTTATATGGTTATGACCTATCGTTCGCTGAAATACATGGCTGTGGCCTTGGGGCTGCCAGACAGGGAATGGGCAGGAAAAGAATCTGCGCTTATTGACCGTATTGAAACGACGCTGTGGAATGATGTCCTGGGAGCTTATGTGGATGTTCGCCGCACTGACGGGCAGCAATCAAATGTTCTTTCACCTGCGAGTCTTATGCCCTTGTATATTGGTACCGCATCTTTGGAACGGGCTGTTCGTTTGGAGAAGATGGTCAGAGAGCATCTCTATCCCGGAATGCCTACTGTTGCTTATGACGATCCAAGATATAGCGATAACTACTGGCGCGGTCCTTGCTGGCTTAATGTCGCTTATTTTGCAGCAAAAGGGCTGAAAAACTACGGTTTTACTTTCACTGCTGACGGAATTCGGGATGAGATTCTCGGCTGGGTAGAACGGGATGGGGACTGTATTCATGAGAATTATAATGCCAGAACCGGTGTGGCACCCGAAAAGCATAGCTGTAAATACTTCTCCTGGTCCAGTGTATTTGTAATAGAATTTATTTTGAATTTTTGAAAGAAAAAAGAACATGGTGGCGTAGATTATGTACTTTCTGGGTTTGCAATAGCATTAAAAGTTGATAGTCTGAATTTTGATGATGGACTGTGTGATCGAGAAAGAATATTGAGATATGACCAAATAGCACCACTTAATTTAGCCGAATCTGCAACATGGATAAAAAACTTATAGGACAGTGATGTAAAGAAGAACTTGGGGAAATCTTGAATATTTTCAATGAATCTCCCCTCCGTATAAAGATGTCTTTTACATCATCCGGCTATTACAGTTTTAAGCCAAATTGCGTGTATAAAAAAGACGGTTATTTTTGCTTTGAGATCAACGATGAGCATTACCGAATGGTTTATCATGTGAAAGTTGAAAACGACAAACGCGTTGGATACTACTACACTCAGTTTGGAAAAACCACGGAAGTTTCATACACACCTATTGATGAACCTTATAAATATGTTCCAACGGAAATATTTGTTACCGGTACAGATAAAAGCAGGCTTTCAATTTTGAAGCAGCACGCTGAATATGAAGAAGTGGTGAATATGGTTGTAAAAGTGAATTTGTCCTCGGAGGGAATATTCCCGAAATACTTGAAAAATATGATTATTCCGCTCATATCAGCGATTTGAGCAATCCCGATGATAACCTTGCTTTTACGCTCCTTGACTTTGTTTGCGCTCCCTTTGGTCATAACGGTATACGAGGACTTGGTTTGGGCAGAACGATTACCGATTAGAACGAATACAAATCAAACTGTAGCGGTCTTGCCATTCTTTTAGCATCACTCTTACGACTTAACGGTATGAAAGCACAGAATATCATCTGTATGCCTTACGAAGATCCATTTGATGATTGTCATGTGGTGTAGACTGTATGTTTCCATCGGGAAAGCATGTGATGCTTGAGCCTACATGGAGATTGTATTTGAAAGAAAAGGACGGCAAGTATATTTCTTTGCCGCACTTGCGTGAGCTTCTTATTACTGACGAGCCTATATTTGAAAATAAGACTGCAGGCTATAATGGCGGTGAATTTGACAAGGCATATCATAAAACTATATGACCAAGAACACTTTCCGTTTCGCTCGTTGCACACTTAGCAAGGAAGGAGTTGACGGACGGACTGAAAGCTCACGATATATTGAACTTCTTCCGCAAGGCTATCCCACTGAGAAATTTTCGAGAAGAAACAAGCCGACTTCGTTTATAACGGTATAGAGTTTTGGATGATGTGAATTTTCCCTTTGACAGAGAAAGGAATATCATGAAAATCAAGAAAAGAAAGAAAATAAATTGGAAACGAACATTTAAGAATAACGGATACATGATAGGACTGATTATGAAGTCATGTCCTGGTGTCTTTATTCTTACTCTTGTTTCCATAATACTTGGTGCTGTACATTCATTCCTCTTGAATACCTATTTGTACCAATATGCACTTAATGCTTTGCAAGAAGGGAAAGAGCTGAAAGTTATTTTGATAACACTTGGATGCATGTTTGCTTACTCAGTTCTTTATATGGTGTTTCAATGTTTTTCAAGCAGTTATTTTGAATTGAAATACCCTATTGTAGAAGCATACATACAAAATCTGCTGCAAAAGAAAGCTGCAACAGTTGACCTTGCTTGCTTTGAAAGCTCTGCTTTTTACGACACCTATGTTAAAGCTTCCGGAGATGCTACGAACAGAGCCTATAATGTTATGAACAACATTTTGGATGTTATGAAAAAGGAAATATGCAAAAGAAAATTATTTTTCAAATACCTTATTTTTTGTGGACAATGGGTACAGTGGTACAAGTTTTGAACGTCCCTCTTGGCTTGAATTGATTGAGAAAATCGAAACCGGCGAAGTTTCCACCTTGATTGTCAAGAATATGTCGCGGCTTGGGCGCGACTATCTGAAAGTCGGCTTTTATACCGAAGTCTTATTTGTGGAAAAGGGCGTGTGGTTTATTGCGATCAACAACGGCATTGACAGCGCGAACCAGCAGGACAGCGACTTCACCCCTTTTTTGAATATCATCAATAAATGGTATCGCTCACATTCTGTACGGAGAGCGTACACAGACTTAAAAGCAATGCTGTCACGGTCTATAGAAAGACGATAATCATCGGGAATTGTGACATACTTGGTGCAACCATGGTTTTTCTT
>CALXAO010000007.1 GCA_944386295.1 uncultured Clostridia bacterium
ATTGCTCGTTTTGCTTTCCGGCGGTCAGCAGAAAGAGTACGAACCCTTCGATTCGTACTCTCGTTTCCTTCCTGCAATGCCGGTTGCTGCGTGTTTTTCGAATACTGCCTTATACACACTCAGCAAACCGGGTAGGGGATATTTTTTCATGATAACAAAAAAACTTCCGCAACGTTTCGCTGTCCGGAAAGCCGCATTCCGCCGCAATCTGCCCTATCGTCTGATTAGAGTTGAGCAACAGGGACTTGACCCGGTCTATCCGAGCAGCAACAATCGATTCCTTAAGACCTTTCCCATACCGACAGAACAGACGATTGAGATAATCCGCATTGTATCCAAACCGTTCTGCAACCCGAACGGCATGCAAAGGACGGTCGGAATTGCTCCGAATCCATTCCCAGATTTCTCGCAATCGGGCAGGAGCCTGGCCAGACGGAGCCAGCTGCCGATAAATTTCCATACAAATTAAACGGGTCCAGTAATCCAACCCTTCTTTAGAGCCTCCGCAGTTCTCAAAACTCAGACATTGCCGAAACAGCAGGAGAAGTCCACTATACTCCCGAAAGGAAAAAAACTTACAGGGAAAAGGCAATTCTCCCCGAAAATGCAGCCAGTAAAATTCTACAGGCTCTTCACTGTACTGAGTGCCAAAGTGAACCTTTCCGGCAGAAAGACAGAGTAGCTGCCCCGCATGGAGTGCATAAACAGTCCCATCCTCCTCCAAGTGGACTTCGCCCTGTTGTATAAATATAAATTCGTGACTCAACAGACAACGCCGAGGATGAATCCATCTTTCCCGGGAAAGAAACCGCCCGCAACTTTCAAAACAGATATGCTCAAACATGTCGGATTTTCTCCGCTATTCTTCATATTTTCCCTCTTGCCTGAACAGGGAATTTATGATACAATCATAGCAGAAAACCAAAGAAAAGTCAATAGGGAGGTCCAATTTCATGACAAAATCTTTTCCTCTGCGTCAGGTAAATGTAACCGGCGGATTTTGGGAAAAACGAAAACAAACGTTAAAACAGACTACCGTGAAGAGTATATACAAACGGTTTTTAGAAACGGGACGTTTTGCCGCCCTGCAACTGGACCGAAGAGCACTGTGCGGCAGAAAACCCCATCATTTCTGGGATTCCGACTGCTACAAATGGTTGGAAGGGGTAGCCTACCTACTTCAACAAGATCCGGACAATCCCTGGCGAGCCCCGGCGGAAGAACTAATCGGCGCAGTGGAGCGAAGCGCCTGGGAGGATGGATATGTAAACAGCTATTTCACGCTTCAGGAACCGGAAAACCGCTTTCAGAACCGAGACATGCATGAGTTGTATACCATAGGACATCTAATTGAAGCCGCGGTAGCTTGGGCGGAATGCACCGGAAGTCAACAACTGCTGAATACAGCACTGGCTGCGGTAAAAAATATTCATAAAGTCTTTTTGGAAGACGCCTCAGCCGGGTTTCAAACTCCAGGGCACGAGGAAATCGAATTAGCCTTGCTTCGCCTGTACGAATACACCAAAAACCCTGATCACCTGGATCTTGCCCTGTTTTTTCTCAACCGTCGAGGACAGAAAAAAGAGGAAGTCACAGCCACCAGAAATCCCTTGTGCAATCAATCCCATCTGCCAGTGCGGCAACAAAAAACCGCAGAAGGCCATGCTGTCCGGGCCATGTATCTTTACTGCGCAATGGCTGACGCCGCCCGCCTGACGGAAGACAGGGAACTGGCTGACGCCTGCAATGCTTTGTTTCAGGACATTGTACAAAGAAAGCTGTATTTAACCGGCGGAATTGGCTCCAGTGCAGAAGGAGAAGCGTTTACCATGGCCTATGATTTGCCTTCTGATACGGCCTACGCCGAAACCTGCGCTTCTATCGGCCTGTTTCTGTTTGCCTGGCGCATGCTGAAACTATCTCCCGAAGCAGCCTATGGCGATGTAATGGAACAAGCCCTATACAACGGTATTCTTTCAGGTATTTCGCTAGATGGGAACGAATTTTTTTATGAAAACCCTCTGGAAATGGTTCCCGCACTCCGCCAACGGCACCGTTCATCTTTCCATCCAAAAGAACATTTTGCCCAAACACGCCGGCAAACCGTTTTTTCCTGCTCCTGCTGCCCACCCAATTTATTTCGCCTGTTAACTTCGATAGAAAGTTTTCTTTATACCCAGGATGAGAACTTTTTATACTGCCATCATTATATGGATTCTGTTGCCCGTTTTTCTATAAATGAAGAAGAGGTTACTTTGCGGCAAAATACGCAGTACCCATGGAACGGAACCGTCTGTTTTACCGCAGACAGAAATATCCTGCTCCAGTTGCGAATCCCGGCATGGTGCAGAACCGCATTTCCAGAAGTCAAAAATGGATATCTTTTGGTTACCCTAAAAAAAGACACACCTTTTTCGATTACGTTTCCTATGACCCCTCGCCTTATTTATGGAAATTCCCATATTCGGGCCACTGCGGGGAAAGCCGCACTTCAGCGGGGGCCGCTAGTCTACTGCTTGGAACAAGCCGACAACGGCAAGGAACTGTGGAACCTAAATCTACACACCGAGCACTTCCGAGAAGACTGGGATAAAACGCTGGAATGCCCGGTTTTGCTCGGAACAGGACAAAGAACATGTTATCAGGATTCACTTTATTCCTCCCAACCGCCACAGAAAGAATCTGTATTACTCAAATGGATTCCGTACTACGCTTTTGCCAATCGGGAAGAAGGAGAAATGGCGGTCTGGATTCGGACATAAAAACCGCACCTACTTGACTTTTTTCTTTATTTATATTATACTATAGAAAAAGTCAAGTAGGCGGGAATTTTTCTATGAAACAAAAAAACAACTGTTTTCAACTGCATTCTACGGAAATACTGCCGCAGGAGCTAAAAAAGTTCTCCGAACTTTCCGGTATTTGTATTGAAGAACAGTCCGACAAAAAACTGCTGTTTCGTCCGGGCTGTAAACGCCCCTTTGCTATTTTGCGGCAAATTACATTGCCCTCAGAATTGGAAATCCGCTGCAACCCATTTTCCTTTACAGCCCTGCTGAATGAACCCGGTATTTCTCCTGCCGGCCGGATCAATTGGATTCGGGCAAAACTGGACGGAAGTGCTGACTATAAATTGCTGCAGGAACTTCTGCAAACAGCAGCGGTCAATCCGAAAAAACGGCAAAGTCGACATATCGCAGACTGGATTATTCCAGCCAACCCCAAACTGTACGATGTTCCTGGGGAATTTGCCAAAACAGATGTGATTTCCTGGAAGCAAAGCAGCAATATCCGACCAGGAGACACCGTATATATTTATTTCGCCGCACCCTGCTCTTCCGTTCTTTACCGATGCAAAGCGGAAAAAACGGACTTGCCATTTGATATGAATGGCCATCCCGGCAGAACCATGTATTTACGCCGGCTAACTACCTATCCGGAAGGGGAAATTAACCTGGATACGTTACGGGAACACGGAATTTACGCGGTTCGAGGACCTCGCGGAATTTCTTATGGGCTAAAATGCTTACTGGAAGCTGTTGCGGAGAAAACACCATGAATTCCCGGAAATACAAGGGAAAAAGCCTGTTTATTTTTCCTGAAGACTACACAGTAGTAGATATTGAAACGACAGGTTTATCCTCTGATCTTTGTGAAATCATTGAAATTTCAGCCATCCGCTATACGAAGCTCCAACCGACGGCAACCTTTTCTACCTTAATTCGCCCCGTCCGGCCTATCTCTGGATTCATTACCCGCCTGACTGGCATTACCAATGCAATGGTGGCAGACGCGCCTCCCGTGGAAGAAGCAATTTTAGACTTTTACCTTTTTGCGGAACAAGACATTCTCATGGGTTACAACGTAAACTTTGATATTAATTTTTTGTATGATAACCTGCTTCGATATCATGGAATTTTACTGACCAACTCTTTTGTAGACATACTGCGTATGTCCCGGAAGGCCTTGCCAAGCTTGCCGAATCACAAACAAACTACAGTGGCCGCCTACTACGGAATTTCGACGGAAAACGCTCATCGAGCGTCTGTTGACTGTCAGATTTGCAACGCCTGTTATCAGAAACTCCGGAAACAATTTTGAAAAGAATAAAAATTGACAAATAGTATACGGAGATACATGTTATAAGATCATATGTATTATACTTGATTGTCTCACTACTGTTTTATGTAAGTAGCATCATTTCCACATTATTAAGTAATATGGAAATAGGATGTGCTTTTGTAGCACTTTGTTGTACTTTTTTGCTATCGCTCTCCGTGGAAGAAAAAGACAGCAAAAGCAAGTAAATTTCGAATTTGAAAACCATAAAATTATGAGTAATTATTGCCCTCCATAGGTTATCAATAAAATCCTCCAAAAGCCTTGAAAATAAAGGATTTATCGCAATGTGTTCGCCTTATCCCTTTATATGATTTCGCACAAGTTTACTCTTTCCCTGACTGCTTATAAGGGCAAAATCAAGGGCAAGA
>CALXAO010000008.1 GCA_944386295.1 uncultured Clostridia bacterium
CATAAAGCATAGCCATCAGTAGAGATATCTCCAAGAGGAACGCTTTTCAAATCCACCTTTCCGCCTCTGTCAATATACCTTTTGGTTTTAATCCACAGCGGATGGTCTGCCGTCAGCAAATATAGCGCGGCGAGCGACCGATTGCTCGGTTTGTACAGATTCGGTTTTTCGATTTCAAAAATCCTTTGGTGATTACTATTTTGAAAAATCATAGCACCATCATCCTTTCGTTGATATATTTTTGAAAGCCGTCTTTGAAACGGGATATGTTCCACCTCCGAAAATGCGGATTTGACAGCTTCGCAAAACGAGGCTGCACTACAGGAAAGCCGGATATCAAGCACAGGGCATACCGGGGCAGTGCAACCGTCTTTTTTTCTATAGTAAAGACAAAACTTGCAGTCGCAGTCTTTTTTCGTATATTTATATGGGCTTCGGTTTTTACCACCGCCTCGCTGCACACCGCAGGGCGGGCGTATCATCATCGCTTCCATCCATACTGTTGAGGGACGGGGTGTCGGTAAAATACATTTTGATCGCTCCTTTTTGTGAAATGAAAAAAGCCCGAAGTCTTTTGCAAAACTTCGGGCTGAGGCAATAAAAAACGGCAGGCAAGTTTTTGATGACTTGTCTGCCGACATTTGTGTTTATTTTGATTTACAGGAGTTCATATCCTTTCTCAAAGGGAAATTAGTTATTTTATATCTTTGTTTTTGGATTCTGAAATTCAGTCGCATGGATAGCAAAACCCCCGATAAAATCGGGGGTTTTGCGGAACATATCTTTTTTATGTTCCTATTATGGTCCGAGCGGCGGGAGTTGAACCCACGGCCTCTTGAACCCCATTCAAGCGCGCTACCAAACTGCGCTACGCCCGGCTATCATTTTCTGACTGGATTATTATATCATATTCTTAAAAATTATGCAAGGGATATTACAAAAAATTCAAAAATTGATTTGCCGAAAAACAGACAACGTACTTTGCGAAGGCTATTGACATATATAGATAGTTTTAACTAATTTTTCAGAGAAGAAAGGGGGCCTTTATGCCGTTAAATCTCGTTGCGGTGGGTTTAAAATGTGAAGATTGAAGGGGCCCGGCAATGGCGCGTAAATTTGAAAGGAAAACACTGGGAGAGACCGTAACTGTTGCGAAATTACAGGAAAATGGCTCTGACGGCGCGTCGTGTGGCGGGACTGTACGAGGATATGAGCTTTCTCTAGGGAGCTTAAACGCATATCAGTTAAAATTGCTCTTGTAGAAAATCCCAACAGTGGAAAAAGAACACTTTTTAGCGCGTTGACAATAGCAGCCGGTGACGTAAAGAAGAACGGCGATAAAATCCGTGGTGTAACGATCGGTTCGGAAGCAGTGTGGAGCCGGCGCTTTCCTATATCGAAGAAGCTGCTTTCGCGGCAGCGTTGGTCTGCGGCTGCCCTTAAAATTTCCGACCCGAAAGATTACGGCGCTTGTGCTGATTGGTACCGGCTGCGGAATCTCTGGTGTTATGGCCTCCCGTACCATTGAAAACGGTGGGGATCGGCGTATGACAGCCCCTGAAATTGCTCTAATTTCCGGAGCGCTCTTCGGCGGAGTCTGGTGGAGGCTCCCAGCGCGTATTTTGTTGGTATCAGTGCTATTAAAGACCCGAATATTGGTTCCCTCTTTGTCCTGGAATTGCCGGCGTACCATTGGCCTACTGTGGGAAATATGTCCCGCGGCATGTGGGAGGGGACAGGTCCTTTATTAAAAAGGCCGGAACAATCTTTGGGTTCTGCAGGGGGCAGGGAGAAGGGCGTTGGATTGCCTGGATCTTTATTCCCTTGGTCTTTGGGAACGGCAGAGTACGGTTGCAGCCATTCCCGGATTAAAAACGTGGTGGTAACTTGCAGTTTTTAGGCCACTCGCCCGTATTCCTTTTGTTTAATGGTTGTTGTCGCTTGCGGGATATCCGTTGGGCATGCTGGGGTTCTGTTTTTGTTTTTTATTTCGCCCAATGCTAAAAAATCGAAAGCAGTTGGTTTCTCTTTTCCGGTTCCGGTTTTTGTCACAGGAAATAAAAAGAAGACGCTGTAATCTCAGTGTTACTGCGCCTTCTTTTTCTGTTTTGGTAACGAGAAGCTGCTTAAATCCGCGTGTTCCAGTGTCAGTAATTGAATTTTTTTATCAATGCCTCCCGCATAGCCGGTCAGATTTCCGTCTGCCCCTATCACACGGTGACAGGGAATAATCAAGGAAATTGCATTATGACCAACTGCGTTGCCTACTGCTTGAGCCGACAGCTGTTGTAAGCCTCGTTGCGCCGCAAGTTTTAATGCAATTTCTTTGTAGGTACAGGTTTGTCCGTAGGGAATCGTCCGCAGAAGTTCCCAGACAGATTTCCGGAATGGGGTTGTTTCCATCGATAGCGGCGGTGTAAAATCCGGAACCGATCCGCAGAAATAAAGATCCAGCCAGCGTTTTGTTTCCTTCAGAATCGGAAGATTTTTTTGCTCGTATCGGTTTTGCAGGGAACTTCCAAAGTATTTTTGCCCTTCAAACCACAGTCCGGTAAGTTCTGTGCCGTTGCTTGCAAGAAGTATGCGGCCCAAAGGGGACCAATAACTGTCAGTGTAAGTCATCGCGTTTTGCTTGGGTGACATGGGATTTAATGGCCTCGAAGCTTTCATTGCTGATAACGTGTTCTATGCGGCAGGCGTCTTCGGTTGCTGTTTTGGGCGATACGCCCAGGGCAATCAGCCAGTCGGATAGCAGGGTGTGCCGTTCGTATATTTTTTCCGCAATGGCTTGACCTTTTTCCAGCAGGGAAATATTGCTGTTTGGTTCAATCAGAATATACCCTGCTTCCCGCAGATTTTTCATTGCAATGCTGACGCTTGGTTTGGAAAAGTTTAGCTCGTTGGCAATGTCAACGGCCCGAACATAGCCGTATTTTTTCTGCAAAATTAAAATAGTTTCCAGATAGTTTTCCGCAGATTCCTGTATTCTCATTGGTGTTGCCCCCTTTTTTATTATTATAGCATAGTTTTCTTTGTTTTGCAAGCCCTATTATTTCAGAATGCGGAATTTTCCGATTAGCGGAAGCTCTTTTGCTTTTCCTTGAAGTGTGTTGACAATGCCTATTATGGAATAGACAAGGGAAAGTACGGCGGTTGCAAAAAATATAAGTACCGCAAGGAGCAGAGGAATGAGTCCAAGAAACGGAATACAGGAAAGTGTCCAGAGAACTGCAAAAACAGAAATGGAAATCAGCTCCGCAATTAGGAGCAGAATTCCTTGGTTTGCATGAAATTTACAAAAGGCCGAATCCGGTTTTGCCAGCAGGGGAACCAGAAAAAGAAGCCCTAGGTAGGAAAGCAAGGCAATCGCCTTATTGTCGTCGATATCTTCCGGTTTAATTTCGTTTGTTTTGTGAAACGGTGCGCCGCACACTGGGCAAAACAAGCTGCCGTCTTCCGTCCAGGCGCCGCATTTTTTACAACATATCATAGAGAGTCCTTCCAAAAAAACGAAACGCCCTTTCCACGGAAAAGGCGTTTCCGTTTTTTTACTTATTTAATAATGCGAAACTTTCCGATTAAGGGTAATTCTTTTGCCTTGCCTTGCAGGGCGTAAACAATTCCCATAATTGCGAACACAAAAAGAACAACACCGCCAACTCCGGCAATGATCCAACCCAAAATCGGAATGCAGGCAACAACACTGAGAATCAATTCTGCAATAAAAAGAATTAATCCCTGATTGACATGGAATTTGCAAAATGCCGAGTTTGGCTTTGCCAACATTGGAATTAAAAAGAGAATTCCAAGATAAGAAAGACAGGCCAGAATCTTGTTTTCACTGATATCGGTCGGATTAAACGTTTCCACTATGGGCGGGGTCTGCCCTTGGGGTTGCTGTTCCGCCGTGGAATTTTGCGTATTCATTGGATTTCCGCATTCCGGGCAAAACGCGATGTTGTCTTCTACTTGCTTTCCGCATTTGCTACAGTATGCCATGCTTTTTTCCTCCTAAAAATTGATATTTTGAACTCATTTTACCAAATGTAAAATAAAGTTATTCCAATGGGTTAGCGGACACGCTGCCCGCAGTTGGTGCAAAAAATGGTTTTGTCCGTCAATCGCTGCCCGCAGTTGATACAGAATACTGTTCTGTCTGTTCCGTATGTCATTCGGGTCCCACATTGGATGCAAAAGTTTTCTCGGTCAGAAAGTGCGATTCTGCCACATTTGGGGCAAGCCTTCGCGTTCGGCGCCGATTCTTCCGCCACAGCTTCCTGTGCTTGCTTCAACTCCTGCAGAGCGGTCTGCAATTGGGCTTCCAAGACGCGATAACGGTCTTGAAAATCTGGGAAAGCTTCAATTCCCCGTTCCGTAACGGTCGCCTGCCCAATTTCAGCATAAAGAGCTGTTTGGTCCTGATAAATCCGGTCCAGCGTTTGCTGGGCAATTGCAATGGCGTGTTCCCGTTCCTGGGCTGTCATGGGTGCGGCGCTCCTTTCCGGTTGTAAAAAAGCAGAATGTAATTTTTTGGATAATTTATTATATTATATTAATTTGAAAAATTTCGGTATTAGTTGAAACTTTTATATTACATTTTATGCCTTGAATGTTGTTTCTTTTTTTTAAAATATGATATAATAAAGGGAAGGATTGTAAAGCAAAGAGAAAACCGCGCGCAAACGGAGTGTTTCGGCATAGAGGAATTTGTACCGGAGGAGCGTTTCCTGTGGAAAATAGACAGTGGGGTAGACGGAGGATTTATCCAAGCATAGATACACCGAAAAAACAATAGAGGAAATATTTTAATGGAAGAAATCCCGAGCAAAAGGCAGAGGTAGCCGATGGGGGGACAAAACACCGTGAATAGGCAAGAGAATAGTTGATGACGGGAGAATCCCCGAAGAAAAGCTTTTTCCCGCCTTATGCATAATATTTCAACGGTGTTACAAGGACATCAGAGCGTTGGCGGATGCGAAAGAAAAGGACGCAACGCAATATCCCTAACAATTCAATCCCCCATAGGTGGAAAAGAGCTTACCTGTACGGCGGCGAATTCAATTTTATCTGTTTTTTGTCAAAATAAAAATTATTCCCCTGAATCTCCCTTGAATTCAGGGTTGTTCGACAGACTAAAATTAAACGTTCTCTTCTTAATTTTTTTTTGTTAAATTTTTGAACAATCCAAGCTACCTGTTGCAAACGATGAGACAATATGGTATACTATTCAATATAAAAGATTGATTTGAATAAGGCAGGATAGATTGTGAGTGTTCATGTTGTATTGGTAGAGCCGGAAATTCCGCAGAACACAGGAAACATTTCCCGGACCTGCGCCTGTACCGGCAGTCCTCTGCATTTGATTCGCCCTCTGGGGTTTTCCATCGACGACCGAAGTGTGCGCCGGGCCGGGCTGGATTACTGGTCGGAACTGGAGCTGCATGTTCACGATTCTCTGTCCGCGTTTTTGGATTCCGCTGCCGATTGGCCGATGTTTTTGGCTTCGACCAAAAGCGGCCGGTGTTATACCCAGGTCTCTTATCCGAACAACTGTTATCTTTTGTTTGGAAAGGAAACTAAGGGCTTGCCGGAGTCTCTGCTTTTGGCCCATTGGGAGCAGTGCATCCGGATTCCCATGCGGGACTGTGCGCGAAGCCTGAATCTGTCCAACTCAGTGGCTGTGATTCTGTATGAAGCCCTACGTCAGCAGGAATTTGCGGGATTGCTTTCGATTCGTTCCTATTTCCCTTCCGAATCCTAAATCTTTTTAATATATATCAGAAATGAGGATTGTTTTATGGACGGCAAATTCAAGATTTTATCCGATTCCACCTGCGATATGCCGATAGAATATCTCCGGGAGCAAGAAATTACCCTGGCTTATATGAGTTATTTTTTCGGCAATACCGAATACAATGACGGCAGTGAAAAGCGATTGTCGGTAAAGGAATTTTACAATGCGGTCCGGCAGGGACGAATACCTCATACCGCGCAGATTAACCCCGATACTGCCAAGAAACTTCTGCTTCCCTTTGCCCGAGAAAATACCCCTTTGCTGTGCCTGGTTTTTTCCTCTGCTCTTTCCGGAACCTGTCAGAGCTTTTTTATCGCTCGGGATGAGCTTCTGGAGGAATATCCATCCTGGCCGGTTGCTGTTGTGGATTCCCGGGCGGCGTCCATGGGCGAAGGCCTGCTGCTGGATTATGCGGTCAGTCTCCGAAATAAAGGGTTGTCCCTGGAAGAGACTGCGGCGGACATCGAAACGTCCAAATATCAGCTTTGCCACTATTTTACTGTGGATGATCTCCATCATTTGGCTCGGGGAGGCCGTCTGTCCGGCGTGAGCGCCCTGCTGGGGTCCATTTTGGGCATCAAGCCTCTGCTTTATTGCAGTGATGAAGGGAAACTGCTGGTCAAAGGAAAAATCCGTACCCGCCGCCGTTCGTTGGACTGGCTGGCGGACGAAATGCAAAAACATCTGCTTCCCGGTCGCTATAACCGATTTTTTGTTTCCCATGGGGATTGTCTGGAAGATGCGGAATATGTAGCCCGCCGGGTAACGGAACTGACCGGCTTAACCGATTATATGATTCATCCCATTGGGCCTGTCATTGGCACCCACTCCGGTCCCGGTACAGTAGCGCTCTTCTTTTTCGGAGATCGCCGGGAACCGTAAGGGAATATGAGGCTGTGATGAAAAAAGAATTGACCTTTGAAGAAGAGACGCGCAAGGAACGGCTTTTGGTCTGTTTCAATGGTGTGTTTGTCACCGCTGCTGGTGTTTTGGCCCTTCGGTTTCTGCACAGTGTTTTTCTGCAGCAGGATTGGTTGGTTGACGGAGGCATTCTAGCCTTGCTTTTCGCGGGATTTGGAGACGCGGCCTGTGTACTGCTGCCTTTTTTGGTTTATCGGTTTGCGCGCAAACAGCCCCTGCTTCCTTTGTTTCGTACGCCGGTTCAGTCTGCGCACCCTTTTCTTCGAGGGTTGGTTGGGGTTCTTGCAGTTTGCGGGTTGACGTTTGTATTTACGGCCGTTTCTTCTTTCCTGGTTTCTTTCTCGGAAAGCCGGGGGCTGTTTGTGGCCGATACCTTGCCTACCTTCGGTTCTTCGACGGAGGAAAAAATTTTGTATGTTCTTCTGTCTGTGTTGATCTGCGGTCCTGCGTATGAAATCGCGTTCCGGGGGATTGCCCTGGAAGGGATTCGGGAGGAAAACGGGATTTGTGCCGTTTTAATTTCCGCCATTTGCTACGGGCTGACGAATCCCTCGTTATATCTGATGCCCTATCGGCTGATAACCGGAATTTTGTTGGGTTTTTTGTATCTGCGAACCCGGTCTTTACTTTTGAACATTGTGGTTCAGAGCCTTTCACAGGGATTACTTGCCTTGTTTTTTGTTCTGACGGATTCCATGCCGGAACAGCAGTTCCTTTTGTTAGAATATCTGGGAATCTTAGGTGCGGTAATCGGGCTTACTGCGACTGTGTTTCTGTTTTTTCCCCGTAGGCCCCTGGAACGTGGCGCGCAACCTTTTTTTCCGTCGATTGTTGGCCTTCTTACCTCGTTTGGCCTTTGGGCATTGGTGCTTCTGGTTGCTTTTTCTTTGTTGCTGAATACATTCAGCACAGAGCCGGATCCCAACGATCCGCTTTTGGACCCTACGCCCATAGAACGGCCCGAGCATCCCCCCTGGTATGGCTGAAAAAAATTCCGACGGCAGGTATTTAATCTGCCGCCGGAATTTTTTCAGTCATGGAGTAATTTATTTTTTCTTAACGATCATTGTGCCAATAATGGGTTTTCAGAAATTGGAGCTCTGAAGCAGTTGCGCTTCTTCTCCGAGCCAAGGCGTAAGTAGTTCCTTCCTGCATCTGTCATGCTTGCTTTAATAAAAGTTGTTCCACCGCTTTTTATATAGGGCAAAGTTTTATTTGTGAAGAAAAAATCCTCTTTTCCAAAATATAAGATTAATCGCGTCATCTGTTTATCCTGCATATTCCACCTAATAAAACGGGTATACCGTGCTCCAGTTTCTTTTGCAATAAACAAACTTGAATCCAGAACCAAATGCTATTCAATGGATATTGCTCAAGCAATTCGTCCAAAAGTCTTAAACTGTTTGGGCCCATTAAAAACGGAGTTTTGTTATCAAGTCCGTGCTCTGCTTTAAGTCCTCCACCCTTCTGAACGGTCCGAGCGTATCCTCTTTTTGTCTTGCAAACAAGAGAGCGAAAGCAATGTTACTTTCGCCCTCAAAAATTATAATATTTTTTCCACAAAAAATTTGGGCGCCGCTAAATGATCAAATACTGTTTTTATTCATTCTTTTCCTGATGTTTTTGTTGCGATCAACCGCATAATAACAAATCCGGCGATCATAAGTATTCCGCCGACCAAACAGGGGAGAAGCAGAGGAGCATTTTCGGCGGCTGCCTGACGAATAGGGTCCAGGGGAAATAGCTGTGCAATGGACGCCAGCACAAACCCCAGAATCATAAAGTTGCACTGTTGGGGGAACCGGTTCATGGCAAAAGCCAGCGGGCGGGTAAGTAACAGAACGCCGGCGATCAGACCCAAGGCTAGGGGAATCAGAAGCCGGAAATCCAACGCGGTAATTCCGCTGGTTACCTTGGTATACAGCCCCAGCACCAGCAAAAGGTGGGAGGTGCTAATGCCGGGAAGAATCAGAGCAATGGAGATAACCATGCCGAGAAGTAGCAGAAGGGGGATAGAGGTCGTTTCCCCCAGAAGTCCGGGAGGAAGCAATTCGATGCCCACAACCAGTCCGATGCCCAGCACTCCCCAGAACAGAGAACCGATCCGAATGGGGCGCTTTAGTTCTTTGGCCAACTGAACAAAACCGGCGGCGACAATTCCCAAAAACAGCAGCTGCACCGAAATGGGAAACCTTTCTATGCATTTTTGCAGGAACAGCGCGGAAAGTCCAAGGCCTGGCAGGGCACCGCCCACAAACAAAACTAAGTACAGGAAATTCTCTTTTTTCCAGATGTGACCTGCTGCTTCGATGAGTTGTTTGTAACAGCCCAGTAAAATTGCCGTGGTTCCACCGCTGACCCCCGGAACAAACATAGATGCGCCTGTAATAAACCCGTTTATCATTGTTTTCAGCCAATTCACGTCAAACGATTCTCTCTTTCTTAAAAATTATTTTAATTATACCATACTTTTTTTTATTTGTCCAGACCCTGATTTATGATTTTTTTCCCTTTTTGATGGGCTTGCTTGGGAGAGACGAAAGATGTTTCATAAAATTTTCTTCATCTTCCTTGAAAAGTCATAAATATATGGTATCATAAATCAAAATCAAAAGGAGAATATACAATGGTTGCTCGTGTTTTTGCAGCTGAATATTTTTATTTTTACTTTACCGGCTTTCCCCCGAAAGTAAGAATGAATTTTGCTGCAAAGAAAAATTGGTAATCCTTCTTCTGATTCCAGAAATGTCGGGTTCGCAGTGAGATTCACTGTGAACCTTTTTTGTTTGAAAAAATGGCTCCGGTGATCCGCGCCCGCGAAAATCAAATTTATTTTTTTGGAGGAAACAATCATGGTCGTCATTCTCAAACCCAATCCCGATCCTAAACAAGTTGAAAATCTTACCAACTGGCTCCACAGTCTGGGGCTGGAGACCAGCCTAACCGTAGGAAAAAATCAGACCATCCTTGGTCTAATTGGCGATACGTCCAGCGTGGATATCGAATTGATTAAGTCTCTGGATATTGTCGAGTCGGTCCGTCGGATTTCAGAGCCTTTTAAAAGTGCCAACCGCAAATTCCATGCGGATGATACCGTTGTAGATGTCAACGGTGTCAAAATCGGCGGCGGTAATTTCCAGATTATTGCAGGGCCCTGTTCTGTGGAATCTGAGGAGCAGATCTGTCTGGTTGCCGAACAGGTCAAGGCCGGCGGCGCGACGCTGTTGCGGGGCGGCGCTTTTAAGCCCCGAACCTCTCCCTATGCGTTTCAGGGCCTTCATGACGAAGGGATCCGTTTGCTTTGTACCGCCCGGGAACATACCGGTTTGCCGATTGTAACCGAAATTATGGACATTGCACACATTCCTTTGTTTGTGGATAAAGTAGACGTAATTCAGGTGGGAGCTCGGAATATGCAGAATTTTGAACTTCTTAAAGAGCTGGGAAAAACCGATAAACCCATTCTGTTAAAGCGGGGACTTGCCAATACGTTACAGGAATTGCTTATGAGCGCCGAATACATTATGGCCGGCGGAAATAAAAACGTGATTCTTTGCGAGCGTGGAATCCGTACATTTGAAACCTACACCCGCAACACTTTGGATATTTCGGCCATTCCGGTTCTTCACGGGTTGTCCCATTTGCCGGTTATTATTGACCCCAGTCATGCGACCGGAGTGTCCAAGTTGGTCAAACCTCTTGCGGTTGCCGCTGCGGCCGGCGGAGCTGACGGACTCATTATTGAGGTTCATAACGATCCGGAGCATGCCCTTTGCGACGGTCCGCAATCCTTGACTCCTACGGCCTTTGCTGATGTGGTGCAGTGCGTTAAAAACGTGCTTCCTTTCGCAGTGCGGGACTGATTGAAAATAAATTTCAATAAGAAAGGCGCGAAAATGATGAATATCGGGATTGCTGGCCTTGGGTTGATCGGAGGGTCCTTTGCCCGGGCACTCAAACAGAATACAAAGCATAGAATTTTTGGCTATGATATTCAGGAAAGTATTTTTTTACAGGCAAAACTGGTAGGTGCTGTGGATGACCGTTTGAACGAAGATACGCTGTCTTCCTGTGATCTGGTGATTGTGGCGCTTCGTCCCCAGGATACTGTGGATTACATTTGCGAACATGCCGGACAATTTCGTCCGGGGGCGGCAGTGCTGGATTGCTGCGGTGTAAAACGGTATGTTTGTCAACGTTTGCGGGCCGTAGCTGAGGAACATGGGTTTGTGTTTTTGGGAGGGCATCCCATGGCTGGAACCACCGCCGGAGGCTTTGCCGCTTCCCGGCCGACGCTGTTTGTGCATGCGGCTATGGTTCTGACGCCTTTTCCCGGCACAGATCTTATGCTGTTATCTATGGTTCGGGATGTGTGCCGGTCGATAGGCTTTACGACGATCCGTATCGCGACTCCGGAGGAGCATGATGAGATGATTGCCTATACTTCTCAGCTGGCGCATGTGGTTTCCAGCGCCTATGTCCGCAGTGAGCTTGCCCCCCGGTTCAAAGGCTTTTCTGCCGGAAGTTTTCGGGATATGACCCGGGTGGCCCGGCTGAACGAGGCGATGTGGACCGAACTGTTTTTGGAAAACAAGGACTTTCTTACCACGGAACTGGATCATTTGATTGAGCGTTTGAAAGAATATTCTAACGCATTAAAAAAGGAAGATTCCGAAACTGTCTGCCGTCTTTTGCGAGAGGGCAGAGAGCGCCGGGAAGAGCTGGATTGAGAGGGGAATTTTGTGTCTCGAACGATTACGGTTTCCGCCAGTGGGCGGTATGATATTTTGATTCAATCGGGGTGTCTGGATTTCTGCGGTACACGGATGCGGACTTTGTTTTCCGCTTCCCGGACGGCGGTCATTGCTGACAGCCGTGTTGCAGCGCTTTATCTGGACCGGGTCTGTGCGTCTCTGCGGAACGCTGATTTTGATCCCGTCTGTTTTGTTTTTCCCGAGGGGGAAGGGTCAAAGACGCTGGAGACCTGGGCAACGCTGCAGTCGTTTCTCGCGAAAAACCGTTTAACCAGGTCGGATCCTTTGGTGGCTCTGGGCGGCGGTGTAACTGGAGATTTGACCGGTTTTGCTGGGGCAACCTATCTGCGGGGCGTTCCTTTTGTGCAGATTCCCACATCCCTGTTGGCTATGGTCGATTCTTCTGTGGGTGGGAAAACCGGTGTTGACCTTCCCGAAGGGAAAAATTTGACGGGTGCCTTTTGGCAGCCGTCTCTGGTGCTGATTGACCCTGATGTGCTCCGGACGCTATCTGCGGACCAGTTTTCGGATGGAAGTGCGGAAGTAATTAAATACGGAATGATTTTTGACCGCAATCTGTTTGACCGCCTTCAAAACGGTTTTCCCCAGGACGCAGTGGAGGAAATTATTGGGACCTGTGTGGATTGGAAACGGCAGGTGGTGGAAGAGGATGAGTTTGACAATGCCCGGCGCCAATTGCTGAATTATGGACATACGGTAGGGCATGCGGTGGAGTTGTTATCCAACTTCTCCTTGTCTCACGGACAGTCGGTTGCTATCGGCATGTCAGTTGTTGCAACCGCCGCAGATCGTCTGTGTCTTTCGGAAAGCCCATGTGCAGACCTTCTTCGGCAGACATTATCGGCCCACAGCCTTCCTACGGTGTGTCCTTACGACGCCGCGTCTTTGCTTCAGGTGATGCTGCGGGACAAAAAAGTCCGTGGGAATCATATTCAGTTGGTGATTCCCTCTGCGATCGGCGCCTGCCGGCTATATCCTACTCCGGTAGATACACTGCTTACTTTTTTAGAGGCCGGGCTATGAAGATTACTGTTTTTCCCTCGCCGCTGACCGGTACGCTTCCTGCGATCAGTTCCAAATCCGACGTTCACCGACTGTTGATTTGTGCCGCATTGGCAGATGCTCCCACTGAAATTTCTTTACGGGGGATTTCCGAGGATATTCAGGCCACCATATCCTGCCTGACGGCTTTGGGGGCGAAGGTTCATTCTGAACCGGAACGGATTTGTGTTACGCCTCTGGTTTCTGTTCCGACAGGGTTTCCCACTCTTTTTTGTGGGGAAAGCGGGTCAACGCTTCGTTTTCTTCTGCCGTTGCTTTGTCATTTGTATCCCAACGGCGGCTGCGTAGCGGGAACTGGGCGGCTTCCCTTTCGTCCCATGGAAGAATTGAAAAACGTACTGGCGGACCATGGATGCCGCTTTTCTGGACAGGGACTTCCGCTGAATTGCTTTGGTCCTCTGACTCCTGGGGTTTTCCGTCTGCCTGGCAATGTGTCTTCCCAATATGTAACTGGGCTTTTGTTTGTTTTGCCTCTTTTGGAAGCGGACAGTCAGATTTTATTTTCTTCCCCGGTGGAATCTTCCGGATATATCACCATGACACGGCACACGCTATCTGTTTTCGGTATTCGTACATTGGATCTGGCGGAAGGTATTTTGGTTCCTGGAAGACAGCGTTACCGTTCTCCTGGTCAGGTATGTGCTGACGGGGATTGGTCCAACGCCGCGTTCTGGCTTTGCGCCGGAGCTTTGAGGCAACCGGTGTCGGTTTCCGGTTTGGCAGTGGATTCTCTTCAGGGAGATAAAGCCGTTTTATCGGTTTTGCGTGGGTTTGGGGCTTCGGTGTCTGTGGGGGAGGATATGATTACGGTTTCTCCCGGGAAACTGCGTGGTATGAAACTGGACGGGCGGCAAATTCCCGATCTTCTCCCTGTCCTGGCCTGTGTGGCAGCTTGCGCAGCAGGGGAGACTGTCATTCACGGAGCTGCCCGACTTCGTCTGAAGGAAAGTGATCGGATAGCTTCGGTGTGCGACGGATTGCGTAACCTGGGGGGAACAGCTGCGGAACAGTTGGACGGAATGCAGATTTCCGGCGGTACGGTATCTGGCGGTACGGTATCTGGTTTCGGGGATCATCGGATTGTAATGGCGATGGCTGTGCTTGCATCCTGTGCCACGGGGCCGGTTACGATTACCGGCGCAGAAGCTGTTCGCAAATCCTACCCGGATTTTTTTCAAGATTTTCAATTTTTGGGAGGGAAAATTTATGGCGACGAATCACGGTAAAAACCTTCGTCTTACAATTTTTGGGCAATCCCATGCAGAGGCTATTGGTATGGTTTTGGAAGGTTTTCCCTCTGGATTTTTTGTTGACAGGGAGACGTTGCAACAGTTTTTGAACCGACGCGCCCCCGGTCGCAATTCTTTTTCCACCGCCCGCAAGGAAGAGGATCAACCTCGGTTTTTGGCTGGGTTAGTCGAGAATGTGACCTGCGGAACACCGATCAGCGCTGTAATTTTTAATTCCGATTCCCGTTCCACCGATTACGAAGAGCTCTGTCGGGTTCCTCGTCCTGGGCATGCGGATTATCCTGCATTTGTTAAGTACGGTCCCGCGCATGACGTGCGGGGTGGCGGCGCATTTTCCGGCCGTCTGACCGCGCCTCTATGTATTGCCGGGGGGATTTGTCTGCAGTATTTGAAGCAGAACAATATCTTTATTGCCGCCCGCATTGCCTCCATTGCTTCTTTCCGGGATGAAACGTCTGGAGATCTCTCCGAATGGCTTGGGATTTGCCGCAAGGAGTTTCCGGTATTGGACGACAGAGCCGGTGCAAAAATGCGGGAATGCATTGCTTCCGCTAAGGCGGAGGGGGACTCTGTAGGAGGAATTGTGGAAGCGTCTGTTTGGGGATTTCCTGCCGGTCTGGGTGGAGAGTTGTATGACGGTCTGGACGGAAAACTTGCCGCCGCGTTGTTTGCTATTCCCGGGGTTAAGGGTGTGGAGTTTGGAGCCGGATTTGAAGCGTCTTGCCTGCGAGGCTCAGAAAACAACGATTTGTATTGCTATGAAAACGGCACGGTCCGTACGGAGACCAACCGGCACGGTGGGATTCTGGGGGGAATCAGTACCGGAATGCCCATTACCCTTCGGGTTGCTTTTAAGCCTACGCCTTCCATTGCAAAACCGCAGCAGTCGGTGGATATGTATTCCAAAGAAACGGTTTCCTTCTGTGTGAAAGGGCGGCACGATCCCTGCATTGTCCCCAGAGCTGTGCCCTGCGTAGAGGCTGCGCTGGCGGTGGAATTAACCGATAGTCTGCTGGATTGGAAAGGATGAATTGTATGTCGGATATGGAATCCCTTCGAATGCAAATTAATGAGATTGACGAACAGCTGGTAGCGTTGTTTTCTTCTCGAATGGAGGTAGCCCGCCGAATTTCGGAATACAAAACAGAACATCATCTGCCGGTGCTGGACGCTGCGCGGGAGCGGGAAGTTCTGAATCGGGTGGTATCCCTAGCCCCGGAAGAAATGGAACGGTACCTTCGGATTTTATATGGAACAGTTTTTGATTTAAGCCGTTCTTATCAGAGTACTCTTCAGGGAGCACAGGGGAGTTTGTCCGAGCGATTGAGGCAGGCCGCCGCTGCAACAGCTTCCAAATTCCCCTCTTCTGCCGTTGTTGCCTGTCAGGGCGTGGAGGGGGCTTATTCACAGTTGGCCTGTGACCGGCTGTTTCCTTCCGCTTCCGTGATGTATTTTGCCAATTTTGAAGGTGTATTTCAGGCTGTAGAACAAGGGCTTTGCCGTTATGGCCTTCTTCCCATTGAAAATTCTTCTGCCGGTTCGGTAACTGCGGTGTATGATCTGATGGAACGGCACCGGTTTTCCATTGTTCGCGGGGTGCGCCTGCAAGTGGAGCATTGCCTGGCTGCACCCAAGGGTGTTACGCTGTCGGATGTTCGCGAAATTTTTTCGCACGAACAGGCGATTCACCAATGCAGTCGGTTTTTGAAGGAGCATGCGACCGTTTCGGTTATTCCATTTTCTAATACTGCCGCGGCTGCGCAGCGCGTAGCTGATTCAGGGCGGCGGGATCAGGCCGCGATTTGTTCCCGAACCGGAGCTCAACGGTACGGCCTGGAAATTCTGTCGGAGCAAATTCAGGATAGTGACAGCAATTATACCCGCTTTATCTGTATTGCCAAACAGCCTGAAATTTATTCTGATGCTAGGAAGATCAGTTTGATGATGGCTATTCCCCACAAGCCTGGATCTCTTTATCGGATAATGGCAAAATTTGCTGCTTTGGAATTGAATCTAACAAAATTGGAAAGCCGACCGATTTTAGGCAAAAATTTTGAATTCCGCTTTTATTTTGACCTGGACGCGTCCGTGTTTTCCCCGGAAGTCCTTGCCTTGTTGGACGAGTTGGAAGCTACAGTGGATCATTTTGTGTTTTTAGGCAATTATTATGAACTTGTGTAAGACGGGAGATGGATCGGTATGGAATATGGTCTGATCGGCGGAAAACTCTCTCATAGCTTTTCTGTTCCCATTCACCGGGCCTTGGCCAATTATTCCTATGAGCTTTGCCCGTTGCCTCCGGGAGAATTGGACGGATTTCTTCGTGCCCGGAATTTCTGTGGAATTAATGTTACAATTCCTTATAAACGGGATGTGATTCCTTATTGTGACGTTCTGTCACCTGAGGCGGAGGCCATCGGCAGCGTCAATACCATAGTAAATCGGGGCGGAAAACTGTATGGCTACAATACTGATATTTATGGGTTCGAGTATATGGCAGAGCGGCAGGGCATTTGCATGGAAGGGAAAAAAGTTTTGATTCTTGGTTCCGGCGGAACCGGTCATACAGCCCGCGCTGCTGCGGTTGCTGCCGGCGCGGCTGAAATTGTTGTGGTTTCCCGGTCGGGGGAGCACAACTATAGCAATCTGGATCGGCATGCTGATGCACAGATTCTTGTAAATACTACGCCGGTTGGTATGTTTCCTGACAACGGAAAAACTCCTGTAGACTTGTCCAAGTTTCCGGATTGCCAAGGTGTTCTTGATGTGATTTACAATCCATTGTCTACCGAACTTGTGCTGGAAGCCAAAGTTCGGAATATTCCCTGCACTGGGGGATTGGCAATGCTGGTGGCGCAGGCCAAGCGATCTTGTGAGCTTTTTACAGATACTGTCCTTGCGGACCAAAAAACAGAACAGGTGTTTCGGGCACTTTGGGCTCAGATGTCCAATATTGTACTAATTGGTATGCCCGGTTGTGGAAAAACTACTGTGGGCCAGCGCTTGGCTCAAGAGCTGTCCCTTCCGTTTTTTGATACCGACGCATGGATTGTTTCAGCAGCAAATCGATCAATTCCGGAGTTATTTGCAGAAGAAGGTGAGAGCGGGTTCCGGATTCGAGAACGGGAAGCCTGTGCTGAGGCGGCCCGGAAAACCGGTTATGTGATCGCCGTGGGCGGCGGGGCTTTATTGGATGAAAGGAATCTGAGGGCTCTTCAGGGAAACGGGGTGTTTTTCTTTTTGGACAGACCTTTGGCCGCATTGGCTACAGATGGCCGGCCTTTGTCATCTGCGCCAGACCGGTTGCTGCAGCTGTGGGAAGAGCGACGACCCTTGTATCAGAGCTGTTGTGACCGGGTTATTGACGGGACAGGTACTGTGGAGGATGTCGTACAAAAAGGAAAGGATGCTTATGCTGAAATTTTTAGTAATTAATGGCCCGAATTTGAATATGCTGGGAATTCGGGAAAAACAAATTTACGGAACGCAGAATTATGCCGCATTGGTAGATTTTATCCGGGAATGCGGACAAAAGTTGAATGTAGAAACGGACATATTCCAGTCCAATCACGAAGGAGCGATTGTGGATCGGATTCAGGCCGCCTACGGGACTGCCGATGGCATTGTGATCAATCCTGCTGCTTATACCCACACCAGTGTGGCGATTCTTGACGCGCTCAAGGCTGTTAGTCTTCCTGCCGTAGAAGTGCATTTGTCCGATATTTATCAAAGGGAAGAGTTTCGCCATATTTCTTATCCATTCAAAGCTTGTCTGACCTCTTTTTACGGTTTTGGTTTTGATGGATACCGCAAGGCCTTGTTTTTCTTAAAAGAACACTGTATAAAGCAAACATAAAATTTGGTAGTATAATCCGGGGAAAATTAATTTTCCCCGGCACAGTCTGTCGAATCCCCCCTGAAGGGGTATAATTTTTATTTTGACAAAAGACTATGCAGTATTGAATTGTTGTCTCGGTATGGGGGATCTGGCGTTGCGTACTTTTCTCCGCCAACACTCTTTCGATTGTCTCTTTTCGTCGTTTGTACAAAGCCTTGTACTCCGGGGAGTGCCTGATGTCCTCTGCTTTCTTAAATTTTTGGATTTCGGCGCATATGTTTTCCGAAGGAACATAGCTTTTACCCTTTGACAGAACGCAGTCCTTGGTACCACAGTAAACATAGGGAAAACGCCTTGCTTCGGGGATGCTCCCGTCATCAATTATTCTCTTGCTTCCCCCCCCATCGAAATGCTCCTCCGGTACAAAATGCAAAAAAGCCCAGTATAAACTGGGCTTTTTTGACAGACTGAGGATACCGCCCTTATGAGAGCGGTATCCTTTTAAAACTTTTTGAATAAGATGACTCCGCCGACCATCAGAGCCAATGCGACAAACTTCATAGGAGAGAAAGGAACCTTCTCCGCACCAAACCAGCCAAAAGCGTCAATGAGCGCTGCAACTGCTAGTTGGGCAATTAAAATGGAAGACACTGCAAGGGTGGGGTTGAGGTGACGCATCGAAAGCATGACAGTGACAGTAATCACTAAGCCGATTGCTCCGCCAAAAAGATAAAATTTATTGATTCCTCCAATGCCTTGCCACAATTCTGCCCAGCCGGTTTTTCGGAGAAAGAAAAATGCGATAGCCGAAAGCAGGAACGCGGTTCCCTGAACCCATGCGTTTGATTCGTACAGGCCAATTTTTTCACTAAGACGGGTATTGATTACGCCCTGAACGCTCATGGCGGCCCCCGCAATGATGCTGAAAAGAAAACCTAACATGGCAAAATAGCTCCTTTATGGTTTTGCATGGAACTATTTTTCCCGAATCCAATGGGTTTATTCCTTCGGTTTTGTTTTCTCGGATTTCTTCTCAGTAATTTTATTCAACAGCATAATTGCCAGAATAATTACACCTGTTACAATAAAAATACCTGCCATTCCCATAAGCATAACGGGCAGTGAATTCAAAAAATAATCAATACGAAACATAGCTTTCTCCTTTCATTAGGCCAGCGGAACCAGGTTTAAAATTAAGCCGCCGGCAATAACTGAGGCTACCTGTCCAGAAACGTTGACACCAATGGCATCCATGAGCAGAAAGTTCTGCGGGTCTTCTTCCAGCCCCATTTTGTGCACGACCCGCGCTGACATGGGAAACGCCGAAATCCCGGAAGCCCCAATCATGGGATTGATTTTATTCTTTAAGAACAAATTTAAAAATTTTGCAAACAGTACTCCGCCCACTGTGTCAAAGACAAAGGCAAACAGCCCCAATCCTAAAATCAATAGGGTCGTCCAGTCCAGGAAGGCGTCCGCCTGCATTTTGGTTGCAATGGTAATTCCAAGGAAAAGGGTAATCAGATTGGCAAGAACCTTCTGTGCTGTTTCTGAAAGACTGTCCAGAACCCCACATTCCCGGATCAGATTTCCAAACATTAAAAATCCGACTAGTGCTACGCTTTTTGGTGAAACCAACCCGGTAATCACGGTCAAGACAATCGGAAAGAGAATTTTTGTGGTTTTAGATACATTTTTTTGCCTGTAATGCATCCGAATCCGTCGTTCTTTTTTTGTAGTGACCAGTTTAATGATTGGGGGCTGTACAATGGGAACCAGGGCCATGTAGGAATAGGCTGCCACTACAATTGCTCCCATATATTGGGAATTAAAATAGTCCGCTACAAAAATCGATGTAGGTCCGTCTGCTGCGCCGATAATGGCGGCTGACGCCGCATCTTGGGGGGAAAAACCAAACAGAGACGCCATACAGTATGTCAAAAAAATACCAAACTGCGCCGCGGCGCCGAATAACATCAGTTTTGGGTTTGCCAGCAGCGGGCCAAAGTCAATCATAGCACCAATGCCCACAAACAGCAGCAACGGGAATAGCTCGTTTGCTATGCCATTTTCAAACAGCAGATCAATTACACCGGGTTCTGTAGCTCCCGGCTGTGTAACAGCTCCTGATCCGGGCAGATTGACCAGAATCGCTCCAAATCCCATGGGCAGCAGCAGAGTTGGTTCCATTTGCTTTTTAATTGCAAGGAAAATCAAAATTCCGCCAATAATCCACATGATAACCTGTTTGATTTCCAGCTGTGCCGCGTAACCAAACAGCATTTCAAAAAAATTGAGTACAGATTCCAAAGTAAATGTCCATCCTTTCTTTCATAAAAAAGACTTTTATTACGCAGATTGAATGCGTAATAAAAGTCTTGCTTTTTCATACAATTGCGGGCAGATTATCTGCCGGAATGTCGCAGATTGTCGCGGATTGTTCCGCAAGCTACTCCCTTTTATTTTGGAGGTGAAACCGATAAAATTATATTGCTTTTTATTTCATAAATTGCCTGATTCCTGGAAAATTACAGGCAACCGTTTTCATTATTTTCCAAAGGAACGTTTGCGGGAACCAAGTGGGCAGGAGCGATAATCATTCCGGAGTATAATGAAACGCTTTTGCGGTTTTTTGCACAATTTCTCTGATTTTGTCCGGTGTTTTGTATAATTTTCTGGCTGGAATGTTTGCTTCATGCAGGTCCGTTGTTAAAATTTCCCACAAATCTCTGCAACTGTGTTGTGAGACGTTCTTTTCCAGCGGCCCGTACTTTATCACACATTTCCTTTAAATACGGCTTAATAAAATTTCTCCAATGCCATACTCCCATAATCAGTCCAGTCGTCTCCAAAATGAAAACAGTCAATATCATACTTTAGCAATGTCCAGGATTTTTAGATTTCGGTGGCAGATCTTTCGCAGCAATTGGTGGACAAGTTAATCATATTACATAGGCAATCTTCTAGATCCATGCGGGTCCAACAGCGTTCAAAAAGAGGAAACCATCAGTGCTTCCATTTTCTCCCAAATAAGGGCCTCATTCACTGGGGAAAGATGATATTTGTTCAGGCTGTCTTCATCAAAAATCAGACAGTTTGCAACGACACGAATATCTTTGTCTGTACCACTTTTATGCTAGATAACACCGAATTCATAATCCTGGTTCCAGCCGTTTTTCGGGTTTAATCAGATAGTGGTTTGTGTATGGGGTAAGTTCTGACGTGCCTGTTTGGGAAAGGAGAGTTTGTCAGAATGGATTGGAGGCCCCGTTCCCGGTGTGTCATAATGCCTAACGACCTTTCTAAATAATTCCAATATTAAAAAACGTCCCGAACACTTTCGTGTTCAGGACGTTTGGTCCGCCCTGCGGGACTCGAACCCACTACCCCCAGAATCGGAATCTGATACTCTATCCAAATGAGCTAAGGGCGGATATAAAGGTGTACTGTGATCCGAACAAAATCAATTATAGCATATTTTGGACAGAAAATCAAGGGGAACAAAAAAAATGTCAAGCATAGTTCAAAATTGTTTATTTCCGTTCTCGGTTTCGGTATTCCTTAGGGGAAATTCCGGTTTTTTCTCGGAAAAAGTTGGAAAAATAGTGGGCGTCACAAAAGTTCAGCCGACTTGAAATTTGTCCTATGGACAGAGATGTGTTGGTCAGCAGATCTTTTGCCAATCGGAGTTTTCTGGAAAGGATGTATTCATAGGGGGTAATTTGATATTCTTTTCGAAAAACCCGAATCAAATGGGCTTTGCTAAAAAACAGTTCTTCCGACAGTTCATCTAGGGAAATATTCCATCCCTGGGCACTGTCAATTTTTTCTTTTATTTTTTGCGCTGTGGGATCTTTTTTACCTCCTTTTTCCCGCAGTTGTGCATAAATTTTCTGAAGTATTTCGTGAAATAAAAGCGCACAGCGTTCTGAAACCTCCCGTGCTGTTTTTCCATTGCAGGCGATTTCATAAAACTGCAGAAATTCTTTCTTTAAATCCAGTCCTTCAATTCGATTCACCCGGTCCAGTCCGTAGGCCGATAGCAAGTGTTCTGTGGCCTCTCCTTTCAGGTTCATCCACACTTTAATCCAGGGTTCTTTTTCGTCGGAATAGTAAAAGTGGTCCTTGCCTTCATGAAGCAGG
>CALXAO010000009.1 GCA_944386295.1 uncultured Clostridia bacterium
TCTACAATAACGAACAAATTCAACTTAAAACAAAACTGACTCCTCATGAAACGCGAAGTCAGTATGTTGCTTGAAATTTAATTTTTAACTACCATAAGGGGTGCTGTCCGTACAATTTGGAGCAGTTCATTTTTTTATTTAAGCATTCTGTTCTCGGAAAAAAGCCACAATCCCGCGGACAATTCCATCGGCTGCCGTATCCCGATTTTCATCGGACAGAAACCATTCAAAATCATCCGGATTCGTAATGAAAGCCGTTTCAAACAAAATTGAAGGAAATTCACATAACCGAGATACCTTATAGTAACCGCACTTACTGGCGCGTTTCCGCAGTCCGGTGCATTCAGTAAACTCTGAAAGCATAATGTCCGCCAGTAAATGGCTATTGTTGTAGCACCACCAGGTTTCAGTCCCCTTGGCAGAATTGGGATTTCCGGATTCACCCACCGCGTTGAAATGAATGGACACGTTAATATCCGGAGACAGCTTGCGATATTCCGTAATTAGCTGATCCAGCTCTTTTTTCTGCTCTCCCCGATGGGTCAGAACCACAGTAGCACCCAACGCCTTTAACCGCTCCTCCACACGCAAAGCTAAATCCATGGCAACATCCGCTTCTTCCAGAGTTTTATTTCCAAAGGAACCGACTGCACCGGAAGAAGTGCTGTGTCCGGGGTCCAAAGAAATCACTATACCTTCCAAAAACCGGTCTCCACTGCGCAGCGTCACAGGATTGCGGAAATTCACATAAAGCGTCGTGCCATCGAAATTAGCATAATATCCGTAAATGTGTAGGGACTTCCGATAGTTCAGAACAATCTTTACCGTTTCCTGATCCACCGTTTCTACCGAAGCGGAAGAAAACAGCGGATTTGCCCCTACCGAAGGAACAGGAACAGCGGTACTCTTCAAATGATACAGTGTAATTTCCGCCGCATCTTCTCCCATCCAAACCGTGTGAAGAATCGCCGCATCCATTTGCACCGACAACGTAGTATATTTTCCGGAAGAGGAAATACCGGTCTGACGGACCGTTGCCTTTGGAACCTCTTCCTCCACTCTTCGCAGATAGGCCACCGAAACATACATTCCGTTGGAAAGCTTTGCATACCCATCAGCCTTACTGACAATACAGACTTTTGTTCCCAAGGTCCCAATATAATAAAGGTCCGGGTCCACTTCCAGATTCGGAAGAATATCCACCTTATCCCGAATTAGTTCTCCTGAACTGGTAGAAAACTGATTGATAATCTCAACCATGCAGCCGGGTGAATATTGAGCCGCCTCTTCTCCCTTTTCCGCATAGAAAATGGCATACCCCAAAACCCGGTTCAGATCGTCATCCACCTGGGGCAACGTCAGAACTCCTTCATAGGTTTGAACTTTATAGTTTCCGTTGCCGGTCACCTTGCCAACAGGGGCCAGTTCCACCCGTAGACTGCCAAGCATAACATACACTGTAGCCCCTTCCGGCGCTTTACAGGAGAATTTTAACTCCGTACCGGATTTCGCGCCAAAATCATAGGTAGGAGAAAATGACCCGGGAATAAATCCAAAAACATTTAGCGTATCTCCGTCACCGGACGTCGTCTTCCGCTTGTAAATCTCATAAGAATAAACTTTTCCTTTATGCTCAAATGTCAACGTAGTAGTACCGGAGGAAACAAGGGTCGCATAATAGGCAAAATATCCTTGGTAACTCCGTTCCACTTCCTGTCCATTTACATAAAGAGGATAATTCGGATCAGACACACCCAACACATAAGCATGGGTATAGGACGCATCCACGGTCATACTTTCCGCAGAAAAAATCAGCCGGTCACTGGCACCCTCAATTTCCTGCGGCTCTCGGTAATATCGGGAAATCAGCAAATCCCGAATTCCAGCCACATTTCCCTGCAGAGAAGAATAATTATAAAAGATAACGCCGTCTACTGATTTCAGAGTTTGCAGATAGTCCAATTGCCCTTCAATCTGTGTGGGAGAGGAAAAAGCCGGTACAGACGCGCCTTTGTAGGCCGCAATGCCAATATACAATCGCACATCCGTCTGGGAAACCAATTCATTCCACCAGTCAGCAATTGGTTTGAAAGGCGCAGTGGAATGTTCAAATTCAAAATAAATCTGGGGACAGATATAATCCAGCCATCCATTGAGCACCCATTTGCGGGTATCGGCAAACACCTTAGAATACGTCTGCGCTGCCGACTTAACAGGAACACCGTCGGGGTGAACAGACGCCAACTGCCATACCGCCGCAGGACTGACACCAAACAGAACAGACGACTTATACTCCTGAATGGCGCGGTAAACGGATTCAATCAATTTGTCGTTGTTGCTTCTCCGCCAGTCAGCCAAAGTCATGCCGCTGCCGTATTTAGCGTAAGCTTCCGAGTCATCGAAGGCCGAAATATTTTCATACGGATAAAAATAGTCATCAAAATGGATCCCGTCTACATCATAATTACGGACAATCTCCATGACCCCGTCCAAAATCAACTGACGGACCTCCGGCAATCCCGGATTATAGTACAGGGCACTGCCGTTACTGACCACCCATTCCGGATGAAGACGTGCCGGATTCGATTCCGCAAGCTCCGTCAAATTAGTACCGGATGTGGTTACCCGATAAGGATTCAGCCAGGCATGGAGCTGTATTCCCCGCTTATGCGCCGCTTCTACTGCATATTCCAGCACATCCAGAGGCAATTCCTTCCCTTGCGTTCCAACCACATAAGCGGAAGAGGGAAAAATCGAAGAGGAATACAAGGCATCTGATGCAGGACGGACCTGCAAAAAGACGGCGTTCAGCCCCATATCCAGCACCTGATTCATAAGCTCGTCAATTTCAGCCTTCAACTCCGCTGCTGTTAGATTCTGTCGGCTGGGAAAGTCAATATTATGCACAGTGGCAACCCATACCCCCCGAAGCTCCTCTTCTTCCGGTTCCGGCTCGGGCTCCGGTTCTACGGGAGGAGAAACCGTAAGCAGGAAAATTTCACTGAATCCACCGTCATTGGTGGTTACCACAATTTCCGCCTTTCCGAAACCCACAGCCGTTACGGTACCGTCGTTGGCAACCACAGCAACCGCCTGATTCCGGGACAGATAGGTCACAGTTTTATCCGCAGCATTGGCGGGAAGAATTGTGGGCGTAATCTTCGCGGTCTGTCCCACAGCTGACAATTGACAGGAATACACATCCAGAGTCAACCCACTGACACGAACCACCGGATCATCCGGACGGTTAACCACCACCCGAAACACCGTGGTAAATCCGCCGTCTTCGGCCTTCAGTGTAATGGTTGTTTCACCGTTTTTATGGGAAGTAACAATTCCTCCCTCTGACACCGAAGCCACCGAAGGATCCGAGGAACTGTAGGAAATTTTCTTATTGGACGCACCGGCAGGCTCAAAAACCGGTGTAATCAGATAAGTTTGCCCAAAATCACGAAAGGTATAGCTATCCCGCAGCACAGTCAGACCTTCCAGAGGAATATTCATATCTACCGTCACTTCACAGGTCGCAGAAAGGTCTGTCACAGTACTCTGTACCGTAACAATCGCCTTTCCGTTTCCCACCGGCATCACTTCGCCGGTTTCCCGGTCTACGGTTACGACCGAAGGGTCAGAAGACGACCAGACCACTCCCCGCTGTGAAGTATCGGCAGGGGTAAATACCGGGGTAAGCGTAAGAATATCGCTGATAAAAGTAAACTGAAAGGTTTTCCGATCCAATTCCAGCTTTTCCAAAGGAACATCCCGTGTTACGATTACCCGACAGGTATCGGTTAAAGTCCCGTCCTGGGAAGATACTGTAATCTCGGTTTCCCCCACAGAAATTGCCGTAACCAGTCCGCCGCTGTCTACCGAGACAATCGCCGGATTAGAAGATGACCAATGCACAAGTGCACCTGTGCCGCTTTCCGGCTCGGTAACACAAATCAACTGAAGCGACTGTCCCAGTTCCAGAGCCGCCGAATGGACATTCAACCCCACAGAGGAAACAGAAGACACCACCACACGGCAATTCGCAGCACCGATACCGCTGTCCGCTACGGCCGAAACCAATGCTTCGCCGTTCCCCACCGGAGTCACTAGCCCATTCTCATCCACAGCGGCCACCGAGGGGTCACTGCTTTGCCAAAGAATATCGGTTGCCGAAGCTTTTTCCGGTTGTACCTGTACAGAAAGCTGACAGGACTGGGAAAAAGAAGTAAACTCCACGTGCGTCCGATCCAGAAGCAGTCCCTCTGGCAAAACCTTTCCAAACAATCCGCCCTTACATCCGCTCAAAGAAAACAGCAGCACCCCCAGAAGCAATAGAAGTGAGGCCCCTTTGCGGGTTCTGAAACACATCGCACATCTCCCCTTTCGACAGTCTTCGCCATGTACGGACAGCATCTACTATATTTCGCAAAAATTAAAAAAGAAAAAAAGGGCACCCCAGGTTGTCCCTGGCTACCGAACTCCTTATCGGGCAGAAAACAACACGGTTCTGTTTCCAATTATACCCAAAAAGGACTCGGTTTATGCCTCTTTATTCTGGCTGAGTAATCTTTCGAATTAAAATCAACGGCGTATGCTGATCATCCTGTCCTGCCGGATTATCCCGAATAATCTCCGCCAGGATTTCCTCAGGCAACTCTACACCAGAGGATTTTCCCAAGATAGCAACACTGATATCACAGGCATCCACAATCATGCATGGGATGTCCAATGCTTCCTGGATTTCCTCGCAGACCTTGGAAGGATTTTCCGGATTCAAAATACCGTAATCTACATATTCCCGAAAGGAAATATCGTAGTCAATCAGCCCGTCAATCCCTTCTACTTCATGACCGCAGACCCGATAAAACACCCCTTTTTTCCCAAACAATTTTGTCACGGCCGAACAAGCTGCCGCAAAAAGAACACGGAACAAACCGCACTGCATAATGATCAACTGCATTTTGTACGGAGTCCCCGCCCCCGGACCTGCCGGAGTAACATGAACAAACCGGCAGAGAAATTTCGCCCAGAAGCCCGGATGGATATCCTTCCGATAGACAATACGCTTCTGACAAAGAGCAATGATTTTTTCACTAATAGAAAGAATATCTCCCGGCTGCACATAAGGCTGCGCAAATTCCCGAACAACTTCGAGATAGTCATCTCCAATATTAACAAACCTGGTCCGTAGCGCATAGCGGGCATAATCCGTCCCGTTAACCGTTCGCATCACCTGTTTGTTTTCATTGGCTGAAAGTTCCATATACACCATACCGTAGCCTTCGCGTGGCGAAAGCTTCCTTTCTTCCGGAAATCGAGACAGATCCGGTCGCCCGGGTCTGCCGCCACGTTATATTTATACCAGAGTTTCGCCCATTTCTTTTCCCGCCAGAAGATGAAAATGCAAATGGGGGACTGTCTGCCCGGCAGTTTTTCCACAATTGTTAATGATGCGATAGCCATCCTTCAAGCCCAACTGAGCAGCGACTTTGGGAATTGCCTCAAAAATCCGGGCAACCAACTGAGAATTTTCCCCAGTAACATCATCCGCGCAGGTTAACACATGCGTCTTAGGCATAAAAATAATGTGCACAGGTGCCTGCGGTTGAATGTCCTGAATAGCCAAGACAAATTCGTCTTCATATACCTTTTGAGAAGGGATCTCCCCAGCAATAATTCTACAGAACACACACATTTTTCCACAACTCCTTTACCGTAGCATTTCTCGGACGGCAGCCACCGCAGCCTCCCGGTGAGAGGCGTCCCGTCCTCCAGCCGCCGCACTGTCCGGGCGGCCTCCACCGCCTCCGCCGCAGAGTGCCGCCGCTTTTTTTACCATATTTCCAGCATGGTTCCCCCGCTTGACCGCTTCCTGCCCGCAGGCACACGCAAACATGATTTTCCCGCCGGAAACACAGGATAACAGGACAACAGCATTGGGCACCTTTTGCCGAATCAGGTCCGACATATTCCGAAGAGTCTCGGCATCACCGGCAACATCAGCGCAGACAAACAACGTCTCTCCCATTGTTTCACCGCCGGAAATCAATTCGTCCGCCGTAAACGCAGACAAACGAAGATTCAATTCACCAATCTGACGGTGAGCCGATTTCAGTTCCGCCACCGTAGCTTCCGCTTTCGTTAAGAGTTCCGAAGAATTTCCTTTTAAAACCGCTGCAGTTGCGGCAATGGTTTGCTCTGAAGTTTCCAACAGGGACAGGAGATTCCATCCGGTGACCGCCTCAATCCGACGCACTCCCGCGGCTACTCCCGATTCCGAAACAATATGGAACAATCCGATTCGACCGGTATTTTCCACATGGCAACCGCCGCAGAATTCCACTGAAACATCACCCATCCGGACCACCCGAACGGTATCTCCGTATTTTTCGCCGAACAAAGCAATTGCTCCGCTCTTTTTCGCTTCGTCCAGGGGCATTTCAGAACACTCCACAGCAACACCCTGCAAAACAGACGCATTGACCGCCTGTTCTACCGCAGTCAGCTCCTCTGCCGTCATCGCGGCAAAATGGGTAAAGTCAAACCGCATTTTTTCGCTGTCGACATAGGAACCGGCCTGCTCCACATGACCGCCTAACACGTTCCGCAGAGCAGCCTGCAGCAAATGCGCGGAAGAATGGTTCCGGCAAATAGCCGCCCGACGGGAAGCATCAACCGTTCCCTGGACCAACTCACCTACAGAAATCGTCCCTTGCTCTACCGTGCAAAGATGCAGATATACCCCGTTGTTCTTTTTGGTATCGGTAACCCGAAGCGTTCCTTTGCCACCGGTCAGGAACCCAACATCGCCGACCTGACCGCCACCCTCGGCGTAAAAACAGGTCTTGTCCAGAACAACGGTACACTCGCCCTCGCTGACCTGCTCCACCGGCTGCTCGTCCACAAATAGTGCAAGAATCTTTCCTTCTCCGCAAAGAGATCCGTAGCCTTCAAATTCCGTTTTCATCAGAGATTCCACCGCCGAACGGGATGCCTCCGACCAGCCGCTAATATTGGCTCTGGCCTGCCGTGCACGCTGCTTCTGCTCTTCCATAAGCGCATGAAACGCGGCTTCTTCCACAGAAAAACCCTGCTCTGCGGCAATTTCCACCGTCAGATCCAGAGGGAATCCGAACGTATCATACAAGCGGAACACGGCATCCCCAGGCAAAACTTTGTCTGTTTTTTCCGCTTGTGTCCGCATCAGCTCACTAAGAATCGCCAGCCCCCCGTCAATGGTAGCGTCAAACCGTTCTTCTTCTACTCCGATCACCTTTTTAATATAGACCTGCTTTTCCTCCAGTTCCGGATATGCACTCCGATTTTCGGCCAAAACGACCTCACACAGTTCCGCCAGAAACGGGCGGTCAATGCCCAGCAGCTTTCCGTATCGGGCAGCCCGCCGCAGGATCCGGCGCAACACATAACCTCGGCCTTCGTTGGAAGGAATCACACCGTCACAGATCATAAAGGTAGCGCCTCGAATATGGTCGGTTACAATCCGAATAGAAATATCATCTTTGTCATTAACGCCATAGGTTTTGCCACTGATCTGGCAGACCTTGTCCAAAATCCGCCGAACCGTGTCCACCTCAAACATATTATCCACGCTTTGAATCACGCAGGCCAGCCGCTCCAGTCCCATGCCGGTATCAATGTTTTTCTGCTGCAGCTCCGTATAATTTCCGTTTCCATCATTATTAAACTGGGTAAACACATTGTTCCAGATTTCCATATACCGATCACAGTCGCATCCCGGTTTGCAGTCGGGAGAACCGCAACCGTATTTTTCGCCCCGATCAAAATAAATTTCGGAACAGGGGCCACAGGGGCCGGCACCGTGTTCCCAAAAATTATCGGCCTTCCCCAGTCGGACAATCCGATCCTCAGGAATCCCGATCACATCCCGCCAAATCCGGTAAGCCTCGTCATCGCTTTCATACACCGACGGCCAAAGCAGCTGTTCCGGAATTTCCATAACCTTCGTCAGGAATTCCCATGCCCAAGGGATAGCCTCACTTTTAAAGTAATCCCCAAAGGAAAAATTCCCCAGCATTTCAAAATAGGACCCATGGCGGGCGGTTTTTCCCACTCGGTCCAGATCAGGTGTACGAATACAGCGCTGACAGGTCGTCACACGATTCCGGGGAGGTGTAACTTCTCCTGTAAAATACTTTTTCATAGGCGCCATGCCGGAATTGATCAGTAAAAGCGATTTATCATTGATGGGAACCAGGGGAAAACTGGGCAAACGGAGATGCCCTTTGGATTCAAAAAAGGAAAGATATTTTTCCCGGATCTCATTCAATCCCATAGTATGCATTGCAATTCATTCCTTTCTGTTTTTATTCTCCGTACCCGGAGACGGTATCACACAGTGCCCGAAAAGGCGCCGAAATCTGTTCCATTGCAGAAGCCGCCGTATTCTGATCGGAGAATAAGCCAAATACCGCACTTCCACTGCCGGTCATCTCAGCTGCTAAAGCGCCACATTCCCGCAAACGTTTTTTCCACAGGTCAATCTGAGGACAAAACGACGCGGTCACAGATGCCAAATCGTTTGATACCGCGGCAAACAAATCTCCGCCATCCCTCAAAGCGGACAAAAAACGCACCGTTCCCCGGTGGGAAATCGGGTGTTGCAGATCATACGCCCGATAAATCCCAGGCGTAGAAGCGGACAACTCTCCTTTAAGAAGAACAACAGACAGCGCAAGCGGCTGCACAATGGGAGTCAACCGTTCCCCAATGCCTTCCGCCAACTGAAACCCACCCCGTAAAAAAAAAGGCACATCCGCACCAATTTCGGAAGCCAACGGAGCTAATTCATTCAAAGAGCCTGGAATCCCGTACCAGCGCCGAAGTAATCGAAGCACGGCCGCTGCATCTGAGCTGCCGCCGCCCAATCCCGCACCGGAAGGAATCCGTTTTGTCAACGAAAGTCCCAGGGACGGTTCCCCAATATCATACCGCTCAAAAAAAACCTTCGCGGCTTTCCGGCACAGGTTGCGGTCATCCGTAGGCAAAGTCGGACTGTCACAAAGCAATTCAAAACGGTCAGCCTCATATAACTCCACATCATCCCGCAAAGACACAGTATGCATCAGTGTGGAAAGCAAATGATACCCATCCTCCCGCTGTCCGGAGATATCCAAAGTCAGATTAATTTTTGCAAAAGCGGTCTCCCGCAACTTTTTTCCCATATCAGGACAGAGACCGTAAAAACAATTCCAGCCGATTCATCGCCTTTTTCAAATGCTCCAGAGAATAGGCATAGGAGATCCGGGCGAACCCCTCGCCACTCTCACCAAAAGCGGAACCGGGAACCATAGCAACCTGCTGCTCCTCCAAAAACCGGCGGCAGAATTCTTCCGAACTCATGCCAAACTGACTGAGATTGGGAAACACGTAAAACGCCCCCAGAGGCTCGAAACAGGGAATGCCCAGTTCTCGGAAGGTGCGGAGCAAATATTTCCGACGCATATTGTATTCTTCCCGCATCCGGTCAATATCTTCCTGTCCGTTGCGCAGTGCTTCCACTGCGGCATACTGACTAATAGAAGGAGCACACATAATACAGTACTGATGAATCTTCAGTGCCGTACGAATCAATTCTTTCGGACCGCACAAATATCCCATCCGCCATCCAGTCATAGCATACGCCTTGGAAAACCCGTTCACTAAAAAAGTCCGTTCCTGCATTCCTTCGATTTGAGCAAAGGAAACACAGGGTTCTTCAGCATAGGTCAACTCAATATAAATTTCGTCGGCAATTACCACGATATCGGTCCCGCGCAGTACCTGCGCAATGGCCTCATAATCCGATTTTCGCATAATCGCTCCGGTAGGATTATTCGGATAAGATAAAATCAACAGCTTCGTTTTCTGGGTAATCGCCGTCCGGAGTGTTTCGGGAGTCAGGCGAAACGAGTCCTTTTCATAAGTAGGAAGGGCCACAGGAACCGCGCCCGCCATCTGAGCCAAAGGACTGTAGCACACAAAGCAAGGTTCAGGAATTAATACCTCATCCCCTGCCTGCAGCACCGTTCGCATCGCAAGATCAATGCCCTCACTGCCCCCCACAGTTACAACAACCTGAGAAACAGGGTCATACTCCAACCCAAAACGGGTATGACAGTATTGGGAAATCGCTTCCCGTAGGGGAAGCAAACCGGCGTTTGAAGTATAAGCGGTCCGTCCCGCCTGAAGCGTCTCCATTCCCGCCTGCCGGATATGCCAGGGTGTTTTAAAATCCGGCTCCCCGATACTAAGAGTAATTACCCCATCCACATTGCCCGCTAGGTCAAAAAATTTCCGAATTCCGGAAGGCTTCAGGTCCCGGGGCGTGGGTGCCAAGATTTGATTATAATTCAACATGGACACCTCATATATCTAGGATTACCCGTTGATCGCATTCTGAAACATTAAAGGTAATCCCTTTATCCTTATATTTATTCAAAATAAAATGGGTCGCAGTTCCAGTTACGCCATCAATTACCGCCAGCTTTTCAGAAACAAATAGAGCAACATCCCGCATAGTCTTGCCTTCAATGACAACCATCAGATCATATCCACCAGACATCAAATAAAGACTCTGAACCTCCGGGAAAGATCCAATGCTGCGAGCCACACTGTCAAACCCCTCGCCCCGCTGCAGATGGACCCGAATCTCAATCATAGCCGAAACGTACACCCGGTCGGTTTTATCCCAATTGATCAGTGTGCTGTAGCCCACAATTGTCCCATCTGCCCGCGCCTCTTCAATAATTCGGCGAACCTCCTGCTCCGGTAAAGAAAGGGCGTCTGCAATATTGCCCGGCTCCAGACGGGCATCCCGCTCCAGATGCCGCAATACACGTTCTCTGTTGTCCATCACTCAAAACTCCTTCAATATGGGTTTTCGTTGTTCAAATACGGTAATTCCGGCAAATCCAGCGCTGCGCACCAATTCAATGGCGTCGTCAATTCCTTTGCCCAGATCTTCTGCCCGGTGGGCGTCACTGCCCACCGTGATAATTTCGCCGCCCAACTCCCGGTACCAGCGCAAATATTTTAAACTGGGAAAAACAACGGCACAGACATCCCGCAGACCGCTGGTATTTACTTCAATTCCAATGCCTTTTTCCGCTGCCCGCTTCAACACTGCCCGAATCTGCTCGTCATGCCGGCTCAGGTCATAGGTTTGCCCTTTCCGGTAAACATTACGCAGTACATAGGTCAAATGGGACAGGACATCAAAGCCCCCCTGTTCCACCATTTGCAGCAGTTCTGCAAAATATTCACAGAACAGCTGAAAGGTAAATTCCGGGTCAGTATACTCATAACACATAAAATCCAGCCGTTTGTTCACATTGTGCAAAGAGCCAAGAACAAAGTCCCAGGAATAATCCAACGCATAAGCAGCTAGGTCCCTGTCCTGTAAAAATTCACCCAACTCCACACCGATACCGATTTTCACGGTTTTCGACCGCCCCCGCAAGGCTTCTATTGCTGCCGGATAGGTGTCACGATTAAATATATTCCGCCATACCAAATTACTTTCCGGCGGATAAGGAGACGTAAGACAGCAATCACAATGCTCGGTAAAAATAATATGATCCAACTCTGCCGCTTCCGCAGCCCACAGCATCTGCTCCGGCGTGGCTTTTCCGTCATGGGAAAACACGGTATGCAGATGGCAATCACACCGATACATTCTTTTGCCCCCCGTTTTATAAATGGTTTAATCCGCAAGCCTGCCGGAGTTCCACTGTCCGGTTGCAGCGTTCCCAGGTCACATCTAAATCCTCCCGACCCATATGTCCGTAGGAGGCCAATGAGTGGTAAATAGGACGACGCAGATCCAGCGTCCGAATAATGCCTTTGGGCGTCATATCAAACAGCTGACAAACAGCTTGTACAATTTTTTCCTCTGTAACAATCCCGGTACCAAAGGTATCTACCATCACGGAGACCGGTTCCGCCACTCCGATCGCATACGCCAACTGAATTTCGCAGCGGTCGGCAAGCCCTGCCCGTACAATATTCTTAGCAATATACCGAGCCATATACGAAGCGCTCCGGTCCACCTTAGTAGGATCTTTTCCAGAAAACGCGCCGCCGCCGTGCCGGGAATACCCACCATAGGTATCTACAATAATTTTCCGACCGGTCAGACCGCTGTCCCCCTGAGGACCGCCGACAATAAACCGACCGGTAGGATTAATCAAAATTTTTGTATTTCCATCCAGCATTTTTGCCGGAATTACCGGCTGGATTACCTGTTCAACCATTTTCTTTTCAAGGATGTCGTAATCTACACCATCGGCGTGCTGCGTTGATAAAACAATTGTGTCAATCCGCACAGGAACCCCATTTTCATACTCCGCTGTTACCTGCGTTTTCCCATCGGGACGTAAGAAGTCCACCACTCCGTTTTTGCGAACCGCCGAAAGCCGCTTGGCCAGTTCATGGGCAAAATAAATCGGAAGCGGCATGAGCGTAGGCGTTTCAGTACAGGCATACCCGAACATCATTCCCTGATCCCCGGCACCGTCCCGGTCCACCCCCATAGCAATATCCGGTGATTGGCCGTCCAGCGTTGTCATCACTGCACAGGTGTCACAATCAAATCCGTATTTAGCCCGATCATAGCCAATAGAACGGATAACCTGACGGGCCACGGTAGGAATATCCACCATTCCGCGAGCCGTCACCTCCCCCATAATATGAACCAGGCCGGTAGTTACCACTGTTTCACAAGCAACCCGTGCCAAAGGGTCCTGTTCCAGAAATGCATCAAGAACCGCATCGGAAATCTGATCACAGATTTTATCGGGATGTCCCTCCGTTACAGACTCGGAGGTAAACAGCTTCTTGCTCATTTTCATTTCCTTTCCGCTACCGCGCACAATTACTTTTGAAAAAACAGGATTCCAAGCGTATCCTTTCCGCAATGAGAGGTCACGGTACAGCCCGCGTAAGTTGTCAGAATTTCCTGAAAAATCCCTTTTTCCTCCAAAATGCTCCGGGTTAAGCCCGGATAAGTATCATCCAGACAAGTGCTAGTGACAAACACACGCTTCGGATCGGGATCCGCATTTGCCAGCCGTTCCTCTACATATTGCCGGATACAATGTTCCATGGTGCCACGATATTTTCCGCACACACCCATTGCCCCATCTTTAAGTTGAATAATTGGTTTCAACTTCAGCAAATTAGCACCAAACATCGTTACAGTGGAACAGCGACCGCCCTTGTACATATACTGCAGATCGCCCAAAATAAAGCTAACATCTAATTTTCCAGTCAATTCCCGGCAACGGGCCACAATCTTATCTGTGCTTTTTCCTTCCTGAATCATTTCACAGGCGGCCAATACCAAAAGACCAATTCCGGTAGAAAGGGAACAGGAGTCAATCACATCCACACCGCCCACCTCTTCCGCCGCAAGACAGGCGTTCTGATAACAAGAAGAAATCTTCCCGCTAATGGAAAAATGAATCACCCGGTCGGCATTTTTCCGCAGCTCCCGGAACTGCTGTTCAAATGCAAACGGAGAAACAGCTGCAGTCACAGGCAGCACACCAGTAGCAGCAACTTTCGAAAAAATATCCCTCGCTGTCAGATTCACCCCGTCAATATAGGTGTCCTCCCCAATGGTAATGTTTAAAGGCAATATAGAAACAGAATACCGATCAATCAGTTCCTTTGACAAATCGCAGGAACTTTCGGAGGAAACTACAATCTTTTCAGACATAAAAAGCACGCTCTCTTTCTTTTTTCCTCGTTGGCCGGAGACCCAGACAATCCCAGCCTGATTAAATTATATTATATCATACTTTTTTTCTTTTGTAAAGTGTTAATTCGGAAAAAAAATTCAAATTAATCAAAAATTCGGCGGTTTTTTCTCTTTGTTCCTGAAAAGTTTTCCACGGAGTTTTCCCGTGGAAACTGTGTAAACAATTTAAGGGAACATTCACAAAAAATTTCACAAGTTTGAAGATCCAATTTTAAAACAAATATTCGCAAAACTGCTTTCCACTTCACCTTTTTATGGAAAAATCAAGGGTTATAAACAACTTCCACAGAGTTTTCCACAGTTTTTGGGGAAAACCTTCCTGCATAAACGCAGATTTTTCGGCTTGGGAAATTTTTATGCATATTGCAGGAAATTATTTTTTACCGAAATTAACCACTTTTTTTTTTGAAGCTAAAGAACCGAACAGTTGTTTTTTTTAATGAAAATGTGGAAAAACAGAGGTTTTCCACTCTTTCCACAGAGTTTTCCACAATTTTGAATATACAAAATCAGTATTGGACTTCGGCATTTTGTACAATTCAAAAACAACAAAAAACAGCCGCCAAAATGCACAAAAATCGGCATAAAATTCTGTGCATTCTGTCATATTGACAAATTCAAAAAAATAGTGTATACTGGACATGAAAAAAAAGAGGGGTTTGGAACCGGAAGAAAAGAGGCTGTTCGTCTTTTTTCTTCCGGTTCACCGTTTTAGGCATTTTTCATTGCTATAAGTACCAGCTGGGAACAAAAATCCAGACAGTCCTCTGAAAAACAGACACACTGCCGCAAAAATACTGCGGCAGTTTCCTTTTCTTTTCCGGAAAACTGCTCCTGCAAACGGAATTGCATCCGCCGAGAATCCTCCACTAACCGGTGAGCGCGCAATCTAACGGCAATAGCCGCCGTTGACAGAGGCAAGGGACTACCGGCAATATTTTCACAGGCCGCTGCCAATAGGCGCCCCATTGGCAACAGCCGGCCAAGAAACACTGAAGACGGTTGGCCGATACTTCCATGCAGCTGGGACAGATTTCCTGCAAGCGAAGCACAAAAAAAAGAAAGCGCGCAAAGGTCTTCCCGTCCAATTGGCGGCAGGAATTCCTTAAACAAGGCCGCAGACATTTTTTGACTGACCTCAAAACTATCTTCCGCACAGGTACGCAGTTCTCCGCCTAACTTCATCCAAAGGCCGGAAGTACCGGAAAGACCGGCAACCATCTGCACTGCGGCGTCTCGCAGTAATGTTAACTGGTATTCCAATGTTTCAAAATAAAAATTGCGTTTCATTTGTCCACCTCCCTATTTGGGATAGTATCCAGTATATGAAACGCAATACAAATTTTATGCAAACAGTTGCAAAATCGGGTGAGCGGCAAAAAAGCCCAGTATAACCGCTACAAAACAAAACAGCACAAGTAGGATCACCTTTCCTTTTCCGCTTGTTCGCCCCGAACTCTGTCCAAAAGACAACCGACGTTTCACTGTTTTCCCTCCACCGTCAACGTATCTCCCTCTGCCATTTGTTTTTTTCCAGACCAAATAATATTTCGAGGGCATTTTTCCGCACACAACCCGCAATCGATACATTTGGAATAATCAATTGAGGCAACGCTCTCCTGTACAGAAATTGCACCGGAAGGACAATTGCGGACACAAATGCCACAGCCGATACAGCCAACCTGGCAATAATTTCGCACCACAGGCCCTTTATCCTGGGAGCGACACCCCACCCAAACATCAGTATCAAAAGGCACTAACTTGATCAAATGCTGCGGACATACCGAAACACAGGCGCCGCAGGCGCGGCATTTCTCATACTCGACCGCAGCAACCCCATTTTCCACCTTAATAGCACCGAAGGGACAGACATGGACGCAGGACCCGAGTCCAATACAGCCATAAGGACACTCTTTGGGGCCATTGCCTAATTTTGCCACCGAAAGGCAGTCGGAAATGCCTCGGTACGCATACTTCCGCCGGGCAAGGTCTGTCGTTCCGCTACACATTACCTGAGCCCGCAAACGCACCGGGGCCTGGGCTGTCACTCCCATAATCGCACCAATTGCATCTGCAGTTTCTTTCCCACCAACCGGGCAGCAATTGACTGGAGCACCTTGAGAAACAATGGCTTCCGCATAAGCAGAACAACCGGCATATCCGCACCCGCCGCAGTTGGCTCCTGCAAGACATTGGACAATCTCCCCAATCCTTGGATCCTTTTTTACGGCAAACACTTTCCCTGCCAGGGCCAAGGCAAGACCCAGCAGCAACGCAAGAATCGCCAAGGCAAGAACTGTCAGAGCAATCACAATCACCGTTTCCATTTTATAACCATCCTTTCTCCGATTTGCGCAATGCGATGCGCGACTCCCACCTTTCGCAAAACGGAATCAGCCTTTTTTCAGGCTAATTGCAATCCCTGGAATCCGCTGAACGCAAGCGCCAGCAATCCTCCGGCAATCAGCGCCGAAGGAAAGCCCTGGAAGGGCTTGGGAATCCGGGAAAATATCAACCGCTCCCGCACCAAGGAAAGCAGAACTATCGCCAAAAGAAAACCAATTCCGGCAGAAAAGCCGTAAACCATAGATTCCACAAAATCGTACCCATTTTGCACATTCAACAGCGCTACCCCCAGAACAGCACAATTTGTGGTAATTAGCGGCAGATAAATGCCCAGCGAAGCGTACAGTGAGGGAAGGAATTTTTGCAGAACCATTTCAATCAACTGAACCAAAGAAGCAATCAACAGAATAAAGGCCACGGTATTTAAATATTCCAACTCCAGCGGAACTAAAACAAACCGGTGCAACAGCCAGGTCAGTGCAGAAGAAATAGTCATGGTAAAGGTTACAGCAAGTCCCATGCCCACAGCGGTATTCAGTTTTTGAGAAACGCCCAAAAAAGGGCAAATTCCCAAAAATTTAACAAAAACAAAATTTTCAACCAGAACAGCACCCAATGAAAGGAGCAATAAATTTCCCATTGTTCACTCCTTCTTCTTCCGTTTGTTTTTCAGCCAGGAAACACCGGCCATCAGACCGCCCAACACCAAAAATCCACCGACCGGAGAAATCAGCAGCATCGCAGGGGAAAACCAATCACCCAGAATCCGAATTCCACAAAAACTTCCGCTGCCCAACAGTTCCCGCACGGAGGAAATCACAACCATGGCAACAGTGTACCCCAGCCCCATAGACACCCCGTCCAAAAGGGAGGGAGCCACCGGCTGTTTGGATGCAAAACTTTCCGCCCGGGCAAGAATCACACAGTTCACCACAATCAGCGGAATAAACAAGCCGAGAGACGCGGCAAGCGACGGGAAATAAGCTTTCAGAAGAAGATCAACAACTGTCACAAATCCGGCCACAATCACAATATAGGCTGCAATCCGGATCTGCGGTAAAATAAACCGACGCAGTAGAGAAATAAACAAATTCGATAATGTCAAAACAAAAGTTACACAAAGCCCCATAGTAAACCCGTTTATAACGGAGGTAGATACCGCCAATGCAGAACACATGCCAAGCAGCTGCCCGAAAATCGGGTTCTGATCCAGCAGCCCATTTCGAAACAACTGTCGAGCGGACCAGTCTTTCTTCTGTCTCCGACTCATTCCTCCAGCCACTCCTTTCCCAAAATAAAACCATTCATATCATGCCCCTCCCCTTTCCTGTTCCAGCCGTTCTACAACCTGGGTAGCAGTCAATACGCCGGAAAGAATCGCCTTAGAAGACACAGTTGCTCCGCTGATACCTTCCACGGAATGAACTCCACGAACCGGAATATCCTTTAGCGCGGCAAGCAAAGCGCCATCTTCCTCCACAGCTTTGGAACCGATTCCAGGGGTTTCGGAATGAGATAGGATTTTCACTCCCAAAATGTTCCGATCCACTGACACAGCAACAATCATAGAAATCGTCCCACCAAAGCCGTTAACCGAAATATCCACGCAGTACCCCTGCACAGCATCGTCCCGGGTTATCCGATAAATATCCCCCACAGTTTTTGCTTCAGCTTCGGACAGCTCCGGCGAGGAAAGCAATGCCGCCGATCCTGGAATCAGCGCTTCCCTGGCCTGCATTCCTTCCCGCCGCACCCGCTCCGCAATGACCGGAGCCGTAACGGCGTTAACCACCGCGAGAAGAAGCGTTGTCACAGCAACAACCGCCGTCAGACGAAGAGCCAACAGAAGAGAATTTTGCTGTTTTTTCATAGCCGTCCCCCTCCGATTCCATACCGTTTCGGCTTTACCAGTCGGTCAATGGCCAAAGTAACCACATTCATAATTAAAATAGAATAACTGACAGCCTCGGCATATCCTCCGAAATACCGCAAAAAGACAGTCAAAAAGCCGCAGCCGATACCATAAATCAGACGGCCGGTTCTGGTCACAGGGCTGGTTGTATAATCCGTCGCCATAAAAATTGCGCCCAGCATCAACCCGCCGCTGCACAGCTCTGCCGCCATGTAAGCTACTGCGGAGCCTTCCCCGCGAGGAAACAGCACCGTCAAAACCGCAACAGTTCCCAGATAGGACACAGGAATATGCCAAGTAATCACTTTTCGAAGCAGAAGATACACGCCGCCAAGCAAAAGCAGCAATGCAGAGGTTTCCCCCAGACAACCGCCCACATTTCCCACAAACAAGTCGCCCAAAGAGGCATCAGGCAACAAACCCTGTTTAAGATTTTTCAGCGGCGTTGCACAGGCAATAGCATCGATTTCCTCCGGAAGCACACCGTTCACCGCCACCGGATTTCCGAAAATAAAGCCAAGCTGACTGTAAATTTCCTGAAAAGGTGCCGTAAAAGAAGTCATCAATCCAGGCCAAGAAAACAAAAATGCCCGGGCGGCAAGGGCAGGATTCAAAAAATTCCGACCCAGCCCACCAAAAAGCATCTTGACAATCACAATCGCAAAAAAAGCACCAATCATAGCCAACCAATAGGGCGCCGTCACAGGAAGATTGAATGCAAGTAAAATCCCGGTAATTATCGCTGATCGATCATCCACGGTATTTTTCCGTTTTACAATCCGGTTAAACAATGTTTCCGCAGCAAGGCAGGACGCCACTGTAACAAGGACCAGAAACAGACTCCGGAAGCCGAAAAAAATCACAGCACCGGCAAGCGCGGGAAGAAGCGCAATTATGACATCTGTCATCAAAGATCGTGTGGTCTCTTCCGAACGGATATGAGGAGAAGAGTTTACAAGAAACTGACTCATTTTTTTCCCTCCTGCCGAGGCAAATGACCTTTGGCCATTCGCATTCCCTGAACCAAATACAGTTTTCCGGGACAAACATAAGAGCAGCAGCCACACTCAATGCAATCCTGCACATGCAGCGCTGCACATTCCAAAAAATTCCCCTGGGAAGCATTCATATAAATAAAATTGGGGAGAAGACGCATGGGACAAGCCGCCACACACCGACCGCAGCGAATGCAAACAGGCTCGTCCAGTTCTTCCTCAGCATCCTCCCGCCCGAACGCCAGCAAAGCAGAAGTATTTTTAACTACCGAAATATCCAGGGAATGCTGGGCATTTCCCATCATCGGACCGCCGGAAATCAACCGGAGAGGTTGTTCCGACAACCCACAGAATTCCAGAAGCTCCCGGTATGAAGTGCCAAGCCGAACCAAAAGATTCTGCGGGGTGCTTACCGCGGGACCGGTTACGGTCACAATACGCTTGATCAGCGGCGTTCCCTTGCAAACCATTCGGAACAGAGACGCACAAGTATCTACATTAAACACCGCGCAGCCAATATCCATAGGCAACTTTCCCGGAGGAATTTCCCGCCCGGTCACCGCGCGAATCAGTTGTTTTTCCCCACCTTGAGGATATTTAGATGCCAGTTCCATAACGGCAATCTCAGTCCCCTCCGCCGAAGCCCGCATAGTAGCAATAGCATCCGGCTTATTGTCCTCAATTCCGATTACGGCCTCATGAAGCCCAAGACATTGGAGAATCAACTGAATTCCCCGAACAATAAAGGAAGGATATTCCACCATCGCCCGATGGTCGGCCGTCAGGAAAGGCTCGCACTCACAGCCGTTAATAATTACGGTGTCCACCTTTTTTTCCATTGCAGTTTTTAGTTTCAAATGCAGAGGAAACCCAGCGCCGCCCATTCCGGCAATCCCAGATTCCCGCGCCAGAGAAAGAATTGTTTCCGGTGCGAGTTCTTGAATATCTCCAAAATAGGAAGGGTATTCATAGTAATCGTCCTGACCGTCATTTTCGATCACAATAGCAGGTTGCTTAATTCCCGACGGATGCCAACGGGGCTCAATAGCCCGCACCGTACCCGACACCGGAGAATGAATCGGCAAACTGACCGGAGCGTCACTATCCCCGATTTTCTGCCCCATAAGTACCCGATCACCCACACGAACCAATGGTGTACAAGGGGTTCCAATGTGCTGGGACAACGGAAGGACCAGCTCCAAAGGAGCCGGATGTTTTACAATAATACTTGCAGCCGTTTTTTCTTTGAAATAGGGCGGATGGATTCCCCCGCGAAATGAAAAGGCCAATAGATCCCCTCCCATGCAAACAGATTTGTTCTTTTTCTTACATTATACTATATACACGACAAGATTGCAAGAGGATTTTCAGAAAATTCTCCGACAATTTTTACCCTTCGTCCCGGGAAAGGAAGCATTCCAGGATCTCCCACGTGACAGAAGCAAAAAACTGTTCCCGAAGCACCGCCTCCAACCGCTCGAACCGATCTTGCCGCAAAAGAGCACGTACACTCACCTGCATTCCGTATTCTGTTTCAGTCATCGCCGACGCCTGCCCCAAAACCCTCTGCATCCGAGCCTGGGATTCATACCCATACTGAAACCTGCATCGAATAAAGGGAACAATATTTGCCCTCCCCCCTTGTTCCAGCGCCCCCGCAGCTCCCCGGGTATAAGCCCGGACCAGCCCGCCGGCGCCCAGCAAAATTCCGCCGAAGTACCGGGTTACTACCACACACACATCCTCAATTCCGGCCTTTAAAATGGTATTCAACACTGGCATTCCCGCAGTTCCGGACGGTTCCCCGTCATCCGACATCTTTCGAAACCCTCCCTGATGCAGGCAGTATGCGTAAACATTGTGGGTCGCATCTTTATGCTGTCTGCAAATTTCTTGCACTCTTGCCCGAGCCGTCTCTTCTCCCGGAACAAAAAACGCATGGGTCAGAAATATTGACTTTTTTTCGGTAAATTCAAACACCGTATCCTTCCTGATGGTCTGATAACACACCATACGCCGCCTCCTTTTGATTCATTATACCATATTACGCGTCCTTTTTCTACCGTTATTTTCAGAACTTATTTTAAAATACTGAAAAAAAGATTGCAAAACGCAATTTTCTGTGATATAATAATAGAGTAAATCTGCATTCAGAAACGGAGAACATATATGTTCCGTCATATTGTATTATATCGACTCGGAACCGCGCACAAAGAAAAGGCCGCCTTACTGTGCCAACGGTTTCGATCTATGAAAGAAAAAATCCCTCAGATCGTGGAAATAGAAGCGGGTACAGACACAGAACGAACACCCCGTTCTTTTGACTTGTCTCTTTCTATTCTTTTTCAAAACCGGGAAGACTACTTGCAATACCGGAAGCATCCTTATCACCAAGAGGAAATTGCCCCTGTTGTCCACAGCATTACAGAAACTTCTGTCAGCTGCGATTTTGAGGCTTAACCATGAATTTTGGTCCGTTTTTAGGAAATGAGCCGATTCGAAAAATATTGTCCTCCCGCCTTTCACATGCATATTTAATTGAAGGAGAAGAAGGCTCTGGCAGGCATACGCTGGCCCGCCAGTTTTGTGGCGCGCTTCTTTGTTCTCGGCCTAACCCACCTTGCGGGACCTGCTCCGACTGCCGAAAATGGGTTGAGGGAAGCCACCCGGACTGGATTTCCATTTCCCCTGACTGCAAGCCGGAACAGCTGCGAACCACACTTGCCGACCTTTGGCTGATGCCCAGCGAAGCCGAACGACGTGTGTACTGGATTGACCGAGCAGGCCAAATGAATGAAACCCTTCAGAACATCCTGCTTAAAAGCATTGAGGAACCGCCGGAATACGTCGTATTTATTCTGATTGGGACTCCTGCCTTCCCGCTTTTGCCGACCGTCCGTTCCCGCTGCCAGATTCTGACTACCGAACCGCTTTCCGAACAGACACTTACAGAAGAGCTCCGAAAGGAATTCGGTCCGTCTGCAGACCTGGAAGGTGCTTTGAAATTTTCTGACGGTTATTTGGGAAAAGCCCGGCAATTTTTATCCGGAGAAAGCCGTCAGCAGCAGGAACGATGCAGACAAACAGTCCAGGCCTTGGAACAGGACAATGTCCGGGAGCTGCTTCGCCTCTGCCAATGCAAAGACCGAGAAGAATTGATAAACTTTTGCGCCGCTCTGGGAGAATTTTACCGAAAACGGCTACGGGAAAAGATCCGGACGGGAAAACCACCATCTCCGGAAGCCGCAGTTTGTGAAATGCTAGACCGGTTAGAGCTGGAACTGCAAAAAAACATTAATATTAATCTTTGGACTGTCAACCTGCTTCGCGGGCTGATCGCCGCATATGAAACACAAAGGAAAGGAAATCGATCCGAATGATAGAAATTGTAGGCGTCCGATTTAAAGCCGCAGGAAAAATTTATTATTTTAATCCCAGAGGAATTCCCCTGCCAAAGGGAAGCAAGGTGATTGTAGAAACCGTCCGGGGCGTAGAAATCGGTGAAGTTCTGCTGAGCAACCAGATGATTCAAGAGGAAGAAAAATTTTCATCCCTCAGTCCGGTACTGCGCATTGCGACATCGGAAGACTTGGCTTTAGAGGAAGAAAACAAGCGGAAAGAAAAAGAAGCTTTCCAGATCTGCAAAGAAAAAATTCGTAAGCACCAACTGGAAATGAAACTTATCGATGTAGAATACACCTTCGATAACAGTAAAATTATTTTTTATTTTGTTGCAGACGGCAGAATTGACTTTCGAGAACTGGTCAAAGATCTGGCAGGCGTTTTTCGTACTCGTATTGAATTGCGTCAAATCGGCGTCCGTGATGAAACAAAAGCTGTTGCTGGATTAGGCATTTGCGGCCGCAAAGTTTGCTGCGCCTCGTTTTTGAGCGAATTTGCCCCAGTGTCTGTCCGAATGGCAAAAGACCAGGCCTTGTCCACAAATCCCCAAAAAATTTCCGGAGCATGCGGCAAACTAATCTGTTGCTTAAACTACGAACAAAATATTTATGAAGAAGCATCCAAAATTCTTCCCAAACACGGAGCCTCCGTTATGACTCCGGACGGTCCGGGAACCGTTACCGAAACCAGCGTCATAAGAGAAACGGCAAAGGTATGTCTGGAAAGCAAAAAAGAAGATCCGCCTAAGAGTTATGCAGTCGCAGACCTTTCTCCCTATGTTTCAACGGAAAACAAAACGCCTCCGACGCCGATCGAATCCTGTGTAGAAAAAACGGATCAAGCCCCCAAAAGAAATCGACAGGAACGGAAGCGGAAGCAGAGCACCCCCTGCCCTCGCAAAACACAAACTAAGAGTCCTGTCCAAGACACTACAGAATAACCCTTGGTCCCTTTTTCAGCCCCATCTGAAAAAGGGCTTTCCTTTTCAAAAAACAGATAAAACCATGCATTTCCCCGTGTGAAACTAATCTGTGAACCTTTCAGTATTCTCCTGCTATTATGGTATTGGGGACAAATATTTTTCCAAATTTTAGGATGATTAAAAAACAGAAAAAATGCGGAAAATATTACTGTACCCCTACACAAAAAAGGATAATAAAAAGTTCCTTTAACAAAAAAAAAGGAGGATAAAAAATGTCACCTATCAGACGGGGAGATATTTACTACGCCGATCTCAGTCCTGTGGTCGGATCAGAACAGGGCGGTGTGCGTCCGGTCCTGATTGTACAAAACGATATTGGGAATCGTCACAGTCCCACCGTAATTGCCGCAGCCATTACCAGCCAGATTAATAAAACAAGACTTCCGACCCACATTGAAGTGGATGCACGCAGTTACGGGCTGGCCAGAGATTCCGTGATTCTGCTGGAGCAAATCCGAACGCTAGATAAACGGCGTCTGAAAGAACGAATGGGACATCTGGACAGCGCAGCCATGTACAAAGTCGACCAGGCAATCTCCGTCAGTTTCGGATTGGAGCCCCCGAATCAGGGCCTATCCCAACAGGCGGAAAACGCCTGAGAAAATCACGTACCATAAGGAACAAATTAAAGGGGAGAAGAAGCCGATGGTTTCTTCTCCCCTTGTAGTTTAATAAAATCAAAAGGTATTGTGGCGGAAGAATACTTCCGCCACAATACCTTTACTTTTTATGTCTTAGCAACAGCTGTCGTTGTTGCAGCCGCAGTTGTTCATGCAACCGCAGTTATTTCCGGAATAAATCGAGAAAATGATCACAGCCGCGATCAGCACCGTCCAAAAGTAGTAATTACCGTTCATCTTTACGATCCTCCTCTGAGCGAAAACATCATGGATCTTGTTTTTGGTGCAGAGGCCGGAACCTCATCGCCCGGACACTGCTCCTTGATCCCCCGCTCATTGATATACTATGCCAAAAACGAACAGTGTGTTACAAATCGGAAAAGCGCTCCATTACATAATCGGTAAAAACCGCACCTGCACCAAAATCATTCTTCACCTGCCCACAAATCCGAAATCCAGCAGTCTGATAGATCTGTATCGATGACCTATTCTGGGAATTGACCGAAAGATAAATCCGTCGCTTTCCCAAACCTTCCAAACGTTTCAGAAAAGAGGAAAAAATTCGCCGTCCCCGAGCTTCGGGAAGCAAATAGGCCTTATCGAGATATATACCGTCATTTCGGAAAACATAAGCAAAATATCCCAGGTCCTTCCCATTTTCTGAAACCAAAAAATACTGATATCCCTCTCGGATTCTATCCTGAATAGCGGAAGAACTCTGATGCGAGGAAATCATATATTCCAACTGCTCCGCTGAAATCAACGGACTGTAATGCTCCTTCCAAATTCGGCGGGCCAAGGACGAAACCCTCTCGGCATCCGACCATTCAATTACATTTTCCCATACCATTAGGTAATCGCCTCCCCACACCGGACAATCAACAGTGTGCCCTGCTGGACCTCCACAGAAGCCTGCGGCTGCGCTAATTCATTGCTGACCCCCAATGGAAAATCCGGCAACAAGGTGGCATTATGCAACGGGTACTTCATCCCTTCCAGCGTTACGCCTAAAGCCGGACCGCCCCAAGGAAGCACCGAAAAATAAATCCTACGGTCTTGAAAATAAACTTTTCGACAGGGGCCCCGGAACAGTTCCATCCAAGACCGACCGTCAGAACAAATAGCCTCAGCGCCTCGCTGCGCGGCATAATTCAACGCCATCAGAGCACCCACGGTATGATCTGGACGTCCGCCAATGCCTCCCGCCAACAAAATCCGATCATACCCCCGTTCCAAACCGGTACGGATAGCAAACATTGCGTCCGTGTCATCTTTCTCTGCAGGGAGAACCAACGTTTCGATCCCGGCAGGCAGTTTTTCCCGGGGATAGGAATCAAAATCGCCCAAAAGAAGATTCGGTCGAATCCCGCAGCGTAGCGCATACTCCAACCCGCTGTCTGCACAAACAATAAAGTCTTCCGGAGAAATTCCTTCCGGTGGAAGAAGACTGTCTGACCAACAGAATACCACCCATTTCATTTAGAATCCCTCGTTTCCCAGGGGCGCAACGGCCCAATTTGTTCATACATCCGAAGATAGCTCTCATAACGAGAAAGCGGAATTAGCCCGTCTTCCACAGCTGTCCGAACCGCACAGTCCTTCTCCCTGTCATGTACACAATCAGGAAACCGACACTTTCCCAAGTAAGGCTGAAACTCGGGAAAACATTCCGACAGCCGTGTACGGTCCTTTAACCCGAAATAATCGAATTCCAGATTGGAAAATCCGGGAGTATCCGCCACCATACCGCCACAAACCGGAAATAGCTCCACGTGCCGCGTGGTATGCCTTCCCCGCAGAGAACGGGTGCTGACAGTTCCGGTCTCCCGCTTTCCATTCGGATCCAGTTGGTTCATTAGACTGGTTTTCCCTACGCCGGATACACCAGCAAATGCACAAATCCGGCCTCGGAATTCTTCCTGTAAAAGATCGACATTTTCCCCAGCAGCGGCGCAGACCGAGTAGCACCGTAGCCCGGTTTTTCCGTAAATATCCAAAATTCCCAACCGATCCTGCAAATCAATCTTGTTAAATACAATTACGGGCTCAATTCCATGATAGGCAGCCAGAACCGTTAGTTTGTCAATGGTATACAGATTCGGCAAAGGATCGGAAAAGGCCACGACAACAAGCAACCGATCCAGATTAGCCAGCGGAGGACGAATCAGACAGTTTTTCCGGGGAAGAATCCGACAGACAGCGTTTTCCTCGATCTCAACCCGATCCCCCACATAAAGAATGTTCCCATCCTTCTTCAGTCCGCCTCTGGCGCGGTATTCTGCCACGCCCTCGGCGGTCTGTACCGTATACAGACCGCCGACTCCTTTTAAAACCAAACCCGTCATTCCACCGGTCTCCCGCCAAGGCTAACCGTTAAAACAATCAAAGTAGACACATCCACCACTTCGTCCTCCGCTGCAGATTGAGACACAATCCGGCCCGCGGCAACCTCATCGCTGTATACTTCTACAAACGAAAAATTATTCAATCCCGCCTGATAAAGCAGGCTGAGAGCTTCTTCCCTAGTTTTGCCCAGCATACCGGGAACCCGAACCTGCGTAGCGGCGGCCCGTACATTCACATAAATCGTTACCGTGGATCCTTCCGGTACCGACTCTCCTTCTCCCGGAGAAACCCGTAAAATAGTCCCTTCATCCTGAGTTACACTGCCAACCTCCGAGACTTTCCGAGCAATCAAGCCGTTGTTTTTCAGAACAGCCGTTGCCTGCAGTTCGGTCATGCCGGTCACAGAAGGAACAGTGACCATTCGTTGTCCCAGACTAACCACAACGGTAATTTCCTTTCCGTTGATTGTTTGCTCACCTTCTTCCGGATATTGGGAAATAATAATTCCAGCTGCAATGTTATTGTCATTACGGTATTCCGCCGTAATGGTAAAATTCCGGGAAAGACTTGCGTCCAATTCCACCGCGCGATATTCTCGGCCTACTAAAGCGGGAACTGTCACATATTCCTGATGCAGATCTGACACAATCGTCACCATACCACCGATACCGGCCAAAACTACAATAATTGCCAGCAAAAATCCAGCAACCACCGCAAGAATATTATTGCGGATATATTTCTCTTTCCAAGCATTCGGAGAGTTTTTCTTTTCTTTTTTCTTTTTTCCCTTTTCTTCCGGAGCAGGGGACACAGGATCCGGTTCCGGAAGAGCGGCATCTTCCTCCGTATAATCAAAAGTTACAGACGGATCAATATCCAATCGCATCAAGTCGTCCAACATGGTTTCAGCATTCTGATATCGGTTTTCCGGCTGCTTGGCCATGGCTTTTAAAATAATCTGCCGCATTCCGGCCGGAAGGTCAGGACGAAGTTCCGACGGATCCCGTGGCTTATTCTGTACCTGCATAAGAGCTACTGTTACTGGAGAATCCGCATCAAAGGGCAGCGCGCCAGTCATCATTTCATATAATATTACACCGACAGAATACAGGTCCGACTTCTCATCAGTAGCCTGTCCCTTAGCTTGCTCAGGACTGATATAATGCACCGAACCAATGGCAAGCTCACTCATAGTAACGGTGTCAAAATTGGACACATGTGCAATTCCAAAATCCGCAACCTTCAAAGTCCCGTCAGGAAGAAGCATAATATTATGCGGCTTGATATCCCGGTGAATCACTCCCCGTTCATGGGCATGCTGCAAAGCACTGAGAATCTGCCGCATATAGTTGACGGCCTCATCCATCGATAGAGGCCCCGTTTGTACCATCCGATCCTTGAGGGTTTGTCCATCTACATATTCCATGACAATATACTGCTCGTCCCCTTCAAAATTCACATCGTACACATCTACAATATTGGGATGTGAAAGGATGGCAATCGCCCGGGATTCATTGAAAAATCTCCGGCGGAACTTTTCATCTTTCAAATATTCATCTTTCAGAACTTTTACCGCTACCCAACGATTTTCCAACACGTCTTTGGCTTTGTAAACAACAGCCATACCGCCGACGCCCACAACCTCCTGAATCAGGTACCGGCCGTTGAGGACGCTTCCTATCATTTTATCCATTCCAGCCACCTCAATCTTCCGTTTTTTCGTCCAGGATCATCAATGCCACAGTAATATTATCCGGGCCACCCCGTTCATTGGCAGCGGAAATTAACCGATCACAGATTTCATCTTCCGGAAGAGAAAGCATCAAAAAAATTTCATGATCCGTCAAAACACTGCTCAAGCCGTCAGAACAAAGTAAAATCCGGTCACCTGGCTGCCATCGCAAAACCGAAACCTCCGATTCCGCATCGGCAGAAACGCCCACAACCCGGGTAATCACATGACGGTAGGGATGCACCGCCGCCTGTTCCGGGGTCAGTTCCCCCCGGTCAATCATATCCTGCACCAGAGAATGGTCCTTCGTCAGGCGTTCCAGGCGATCATTCCGCCGCAAATAGGCCCGGCTGTCCCCAATATGGGCAATATAAATCGACTGGTCTAGGCGGAAGGCAAGAACAACTGTAGTCCCCATACCTTTGAGTCCATCATCCTTTAGGGAAGCACTGAGAACCATATCGTTTGCTTTTTCGATCACAGAAAATAAAAGCTCTTGTACATTCTGCGATTCCACTCCGGCATGCACACTGGATTCCAGCAAGTTTTCAATGCTGACCACCGCCAGTTCAGACGCCACATTTCCACCGTTGTGGCCACCCATGCCGTCGCAAACCAAAGCATACTGACAATCCTTATGGAATTCATGGAGCGCAAAGGAATCCTGATTAGTTTTCCGGACCTTTCCAGGATCGGTTTTTCCCAGCAATTTCATCGGATATCTTCCCTCTTTTCTTCTTTATCTTTCGGACGATGTCTGGCCATATCTTGCCCTCAGCTGACCACAGGCAGCGTCAATCTCTTCTCCCAACCGGCGACGTTTGGTTACATTAATTCCCTTTTCCTGCAAAATTCCCATAAAACGGGCCACTGTTTCTCCATCTGACGGAGAAAAAGGACGTTCACGGACTGGATTCATCGGAATCAGATTTACATGAGCCAAACGATGTTTCATCTGTCCAGCCAAAGTTCTGGCATGCTGCGGAGTATCATTGATCCCACGGATCATAATATATTCATAAGAAATCCGCCGTCCTGTGACCTTTGTATAAAAATCGCAGGCGCACAGGAGCGAAGCTATATTATATTTATGATTGATCGGCATCAGTTTATTCCGGGTTTCGTCGTCCGGCCCGTGAAGAGACACTGAAAGGGTGATTTGCAGGCGCTCTTCCGCCAAACGCCGGATGGCCGGCACCAGACCGCAGGTAGACAGGGAAATATGCCGTTGACTTAATCCCAGGCCTTTCGGGTTAGTAATATTGCGCAGAAAGCAAAGAACATTTTCGTAGTTATCCAGCGGTTCCCCCACACCCATAAGTACAATGTGAGACACCGGTGCTTGACAATGAATGAAATAAATCTGCGCCGCCATTTCTCCGGCGGTCAAGTCCCGAGCTTTTCCGGACAGCGTAGACGCACAAAAGGAACATTTCATATTACAACCTGCTTGAGAGGAAATACAAACCGAATTCCCATGCCGATAATGCATCAGCACTGTTTCAATTAAAACGCCGTCAGCAAGACGAAACAGATACTTGGCTGTTCCATCCTCGGTTTTACGGCACGCCATCTCTTCCGGCACCGTTAAAAAAGCCGTTTCCTCCAAACGCTGCCGATCGGTCTGGCTCAGATCGGTCATTTCCGTAAAAGTCCCCACACCACGCACAATCCACCGAAAAATTTGCTCAGCCCGGTACCGTGCCAGGCCCAGCGAAAGAACAAATTCCTCTATCTGCGCAAAAGAAGCAGAACAAAGATCAAATTTTCCAGCTGTCACGTTGGGTCAGTCCCTTCTCCGTCCGCTCACCATAAGAACATACCGCAGCAATTGCAAAATCGAAACAGCCAACGCAGCAACATAGGTCATTGCAGCCGCACGGAGCACTTTCCCAGTTTTGGACAGTTCCTCCGAAGAAAGAATGCCGCCGGTTTCCAGTGCAGTCATCGCCCGGCGGGAGGCGTTGAACTCCACCGGAAGCGTAATCAGCTGAAACAGCACAGCGATTCCGAAGAAAGCCACACCCAATTCCGCCAGAAACAGAAAATCCAGAATCAAACCAAACAGAATCAGATACCAAGATAAGCTAGAGCCGATACTGGCCACAGGGAGAATTGCATTCCGAACCCGAATGGGCCAATACTGTTCCTGATGCTGCACCGCATGTCCCGCTTCATGGGCAGCAACCCCCAGAGCGGCCACTGAAGTCGAATTATATACTCCCTCAGAAAGACCAATGGTACGGTTGCGAGGATCAAAATGATCGGTCAATTCGCCGGGAATCGGAACAACATTCACATCCGTAATGCTATGACTGCGCAGCACATATTCCGCCGCATCCCGACCTGTCATTCCCCGTTGACTAAGCACTTTGGAATATTTAGCATAGGTGCTGCGGACTCCGGCAGACGCTGCCAGTGACAACAGCAGCGCGGGAATCATAAAAATTAGAAAATAATAATCCACCTGTATTCTCCTTTCGATTAAACCAGCCGTTTCGGCCGGTATCCTGCACAGAAGCTCTCACCCGACATTGGTTTCTTTCCTTCCGGTTGAACCATTGTCAGGCGCAATGCGCCATCCCCGGTACGTACGATAAGATGTTTTTCGTCCAGCACAGTCCCCGGTTCCCCTGTAAAGGAACCTTCCTCCGGTCGGGATGCAAGAACCTTTATCATTTTATCCCCTAACAGACAGTATGCCCCCGGTGCGGGAGAAAAAGCGCGAATCCGTCCAAAAGTCTGCCCAGTTGTTTCGGAAAAATGAATCCGGCGCAGCTGACGGTCCACCATTCCAGCATAACAGGAAGGACCGGTTTGCGGAATACGGGGAGCGTTTTTTGCTGCAATACAATCCACCGTTTTTACCAGAAGCTCACCGCCTAGCTGTGCCAGACGGTCATGAAGCGTACCAAAATTATCGTCAAGGGCAATTACCGTTTCCGCTTGAAAAATCATATCTCCGGTGTCCAGGCCTTCGTCCATATACATGGTTGTAACGCCGGTTTTTTCCTCCCCCGCCAACAATGCATGATGAATCGGCGCTGCCCCGCGGTATTTGGGAAGCAAAGACCCATGAACATTGACACAGCCCAAAGGAGGAACTGATAAAACGGAAGCGGGAAGAATTTTCCCGTATGCCACCACCACCACAAGTTCCGGCGCGAACCGTTCCAATACCGACAGAAAGCTACCGTCGCGAAGACTGGCAGGTGTAAACACTGGCAAAGACAAACTTTGGGCGAAAGCTTTTACAGGCGTCGGAGTCATCACATATCCCCGCCCCTTGGGTTGATCGGGCTGTGTAACGACACCGCAAAGTTCATGTCCCGTTTCAAGCAGAGCCTTTAGACTGGCAACCGCAAACTCCGATGTGCCCATAAACAGTATTTTCATGCACAAGTCCTTTCTTTATTAATTGGGTTCTACATATTCAGTCACGTGTTCCCGAAACAGCTTCCCGTCCAAATGATCCAGTTCATGACAAAAACAAACCGCGGTAATGCCGCCCCGGGTAACTTCAAACCAGGTTCCGTTCTCATCCTGCGCCCGCACTGTTACCGTAGCCGGACGAACGGTCTTCCCCCAAATTCCAGGGATCGACAGGCAGCCCTCCACCGGAGTCTGCCTTCCAGAAAAAGCAATAATCGACGGATTGACCAAAACAAAAATACGGTTTTCATCGACTTCGTCCCGAACCAGCGCCAGTCTCCGCAGAATTCCCACTTGAGGAGCGGCAAGCCCTACACCGTCAGCACGAAGAAGAGTTTCCTTCATATCCTGAATCAAAGTTTTCAAATGAGTGTCAAACCGTTCCACCGGACGGCAACGCTTGGTCAGGACTTCGTCCCCCTCTGTGACAATATTTCGCAACGCCATAAGGATTCCTTTCTCATAAAATATTAATCGGATTCATATCTGCCGTAACAGAAAGGGGCCGTAGCTGTTTTTCCCGGGCAGACCAAATCAGCAATTCTGTAAGCATTTCCCTCTGCCGCGGGGTATCCCGGCATTTCATCAGAATCCGGACTCGCGTTTTCCCTTCTACCATGGGAATCGCAGTCACTTTAGGCTGAATCAGACGAACCGGAAGATCTGAATATTGGCCCTCACACATTTGGCGGATTTGTTTCATCCACAGCTCCGCGCCGGCAAACGCTTCCTCCTCTGTCGGAGCTAAAATGCAAATCTGGCAAATATCACAAAAAGGAGGGTAAAGCATCTCTTTCCGGAGCGCGGTTTCCTCCCGATAAAACCCTTCATAATCCTGCTCAAAGGCATACCGCAGCACATAATGGTTGGGGGAATAGGTCTGCACCACCGCCCTGCCTTCCTTTTCTGCCCGCCCTGCCCGGCCTACAACCTGGGTCAGAAGCGAAAAACTTTTTTCAAATGCCCGGAAATCGGAGGAATACAGGGACATATCCGCATTGAGAACACCGACCAAGGTAACGTCCGGAAAATCCAGTCCCTTTGTAATCATCTGTGTTCCCAGCAACACATCATAACAGTGTTCCCGAAATTGGGTCAAAATTTGATCCCGGCTGTGCTTTCCAATAACAGTATCCGCATCCATACGGACCACCCGGATTCCGGGGAAAAGCATCTGCAGTTCTGCCTCCGCCTTTTGTGTCCCAACTCCGGTGTACTGCATTCGCTTTTCGCCGCAAACAGGACACTGAGAAACATACGAGGTTCCCGACCCGCAATAGTTACAGATTACCCGGTTGTTGCTGGCATGGTAGGTCATGGGAATACCGCAGTAAGGACATTTGACCACCGCACCGCAGGAAGGACAGGAAATATGGGATCGGTAGCCCCGGCGGTTCATAAACAAAATCGTCTGCTCTTTCCGCTGAAGGTTTTCCTCCATAGCCTGGGCCAGAACTCGGCCAATGCAACTACGGGAAGAGGAAAAATGTTCCCGACGCAGATCGGCGGTAATTACCTTTGGCAACGGTTTTCCGTTATAACGGGACAGCAACGCATGATACCCGATCCGACCCTGATCCGCACGCAAGCGGCTTTCAAAAGACGGGGTTGCCGATGCCAGAAGCAAAAGTCCTTTTCCCTGCGCTGCCCGCCAGGCTGCAATTTCCCGAGCGTGGTATCGCGGCGATCGTTCAGACTTATAGGTATGCTCCTGTTCTTCGTCGATAATAAACAGCGCGCCTGGCCGAACCGGCGCAAAAACCGCAGAACGGGTACCGACAATAACCTCTGCCCGGCCGGCCCGGATTCGTTTCCACTCGTCCAACCGTTCGCCAGCCGACAAGCCGCTGTGAAGCACCGCCAGTTGTCCGGCGTAATGAGAATAAAGCCGCTCAATAATCTGCAGTGTTAAAGAAATTTCCGGAAGAAGAAGTACCGCCTGCCTGCCCTGCGCCAGGGCACGGTCAATCAGTGTGATAAAAACCTGCGTTTTCCCCGAACCGGTCACCCCATACAACAAATGCGTCTGTCCAGAATTCAGACAGACGGCCAATTCGTCAGCCGCCTGCTGCTGTTCTCCGTTGAGAATCACGGAATCCGAAGGAACAGCGGAATACGCCCGAAGAGGATCCCTGGGCACTTCGCTTTTTTCAATCCGGACCAAGCCTCTTTTTTTCAGTGTCCGGACCACCGATTCACTGACCCCGGTCAACGACAGCAAATCCCGCATGGTCATCTGTCCTTCTTCCGCAAGAAGTCCCAAAACATCCGCGTGTTTCTGATTGTCCCCATACGCCTCCAAATATGCAAAAGCATCTTTCGGATCCGTCAGGGAAACCGATAGCAGTGACCGAGACGACACCCCGAACACACCCGGAGGAAGCAGACAAAGAGCGGCGTCAAAATAAGAACAAAAATACTTTTCTTTCATATAAACGATCAGGGCGGAAGCTTCCGGCGAAAGATAACAATCTCCCACGGAATGCACAGTCTTCCAGTCGCCGTCCGCATCCGATTCCGAAGCAAGAACAACCCCGCGCCGCAGACGGTTTCCGCCGCCAAAAGGCACCGAAACGACACTGCCCACGGAAGCATTCATTCCTTCCGCCAACCGATAGCCATAAAGACGATCGGCAACCAGTGGCAGCCCCTCCACCGCAACCCGAACAATCCGTTCCATATGTCACCGCGCCTTCAAGCCAAAATCAGTTTGTGTCCGCTTCCTTGTAGCTTGCCTTTCCCTCCGCAATGGCATTGACAGCCATTTTGATTGGTTTTTCCGGCAATGTTTCGCCGGTTTGTTCCGCGCGCTCCGCAATCACACGGGCTTCCTTTGCAACAGCAATCACCAGGGAATACCGGCACTGCCCGGGTTGTTTGACTAACTTATTGATACTGGGATATAACATAAAAACGATCCTTTCATAAAAAACGTTTATTTCTCAATTTCCGCACAGTAAATCTGATCCAAAGCTTCCACAGCATCTTCCAAAGCATCATTGACGACCACATACTGATAATCGTTCTTGCGCATCAGTTCCTCAGCCGCCCTCCGCAGACGCTTATTCCGTTTTTCCTCAGACTCACTCTGCCGTCCGGCCAGCCGCTGAGCCAGAACCTCCAAGGAGGGAGGCGCAATAAAAACCGTCACACAGTCGGGATACTGACGGACCACTTCCCGCATACCCTCGGTTTCAATTTCCAGAATCACACTCCGGCCGGCGGCCATCGCATCCTCCACTGGCTGACGGGGTGTCCCGTAAAGATTGTCGCAATATTGCTTATATTCGATGAATCCATCCCGGCGAATCATTTCCTCAAACGCCTCCCGAGATAAAAAATGATACTGGACACCGTCAGTCTCCATCCCCGCCCGGGGCGCCCGAGTCGTAGCTGAAACAGAATAAAACAACTCCGGGTGACGCTCAAGCAGTTGTACCAGCACCGTCCCCTTCCCGCAGCCCGACGGTCCAGAAATTACAAACAACTTCGCCTTACTCATCTTCGATCTCCAACTTCTCCAAACGGTTTTCTCCTCCGGGAATTCGGTTCACAATGGTTTCGTGCTGCAACGCGCTGAGGATAATATGTCCGCTGTCGGTAATTACCACCGCCCGTGTCCGCCGACCATAAGTGGCATCGATCAGCGTGCCCTTGTCCCGGGCATCCTGAATCAAACGTTTGATAGGGGAAGATTCGGGGCTGATAATAGCAACCACCCGGCGGGCCGCCACTACATTGCCAAAACCGATACTGACTAACTGCATACAATGCTCCTTTTATTCAATATTCTGAACCTGTTCCCGAATTTTTTCAATAATGGATTTCAACTCAAGAGCAATTCGGGTCACTTCCAAGTCAGAAATCTTTGACGTCATGGTGTTGACCTCCCGGTTCAGCTCCTGAATAATAAAATCCATTTTTTTGCCCTCAGCACCGTCACTATTCAACAAATCCCGCAACGCCACCACATGGGAACGGATCCGAACAATTTCCTCATCCACAGCAATCCGATCGGCAAAAATCGCAACCTCGGTCAGGATCCGACCTTCGTCCATCTGCCGATCCTCTAGCAATACACGAACCTTCTCCTCCAGCCGCAGACGGTAATCTTCCAATAACTGCGGTAAGCGAACCTCTGCCGCCTGTAACCCGCTTTCAATCTGTACACACTTGTCCTCAATATCCGCCTTCAGCCGGGCGCCTTCCTCTTCCCTTTGAGCCAAAAACGCATCTAGGGCCTGAACAAGCACAGGACAAAGCTCGGCCCAGACCGCCTCAGGATCCGGTTCTGGCACAGTCAACGAAACTACTTCCGGAAAACGGAGCAGACTAGATGCGCTTAAGTCATCCCGCAAGCCTTCCGCTTCCGCCGCCGCCCGCAGCGCGGTCAGATAACGGGACAACAATTCCTGGTTCACCTGAACACACCGGTCGGTCCCACAGGATGCCCCCACCATTACCGTAACCTCTACTTTTCCCCGGGCAATGCGGGAACGCAATTCTCCGCGAATTCGGTCTTCCAGAGACAAATATGCCCGCGGAAGCCGTACCGCCGCCTCGAAATAGCGTTGATTGACGGCTCGGATCTCCACCGTAATTTCCCGTTCCCCGGTTTCCGCCCTTGCACAGCCATAGCCTGTCATGCTGCGGAGCATTGCAATTCCTCCGATCCTCTGAAAAATAGTATATTTCTTATCTTAATATTATATACCTTTTTTTGCCGTTTGTCAAGGGTTTTTGCAGGATATTTTCATTTTTGCATACACACCCGCCGCCGAAAAACGCCTGGCACGGGAACCAGTATCATTTTTTCTTCCCAACAGTCCGAAAAAAAAATGCCGTCCCGGAATCCGGGACGGCAAAACAAACGGTCAATCCACCGCTTTTAAAGACTCTACCATGCTAATTTTTTTCAGCTTTCGGTACATGAACAAATCTACAATTGCGGAAAACAGAAGCGTCAGAGCCGCCGAATACACAAAACTTAGCCAGGAAATACTACGTCCAAACATTACCGATTCCATTTCTACCGTCTGGACAACAAATCCGTGCAGTGCAATTCCGCACACCAGTCCGAACAGCGTACCGAACAGAGTCAGCAGAGATATTTCTCGGAAAATATAACTGCCCACTTCCCGGTCATAGAATCCCAAAACCTTAATTGTAGCAATTTCCTTCTGCCGTTCCGCAATATTGATGTTGGTCAGATTGTAAAGAACGACCACCGCCAACGCCGCAGCCGCAACAATCAGAACAAGAACAATGTAATCAATGCTGCGGATCATGTTGGAAAAGGATTCCTTGGTCCAATCAGTTAAGGTCACCGAGGACACTTCCTCGTTTTTCAGAAAAAGTTCTGACAATTGTTCCTGTTGTTCCAGCCCGCCAGCAGCCTTGACAAACAACGTTGTATATTCCGGTGCCTGCCCAAAAGCCTTTTCATAAAAGTCTGGCGTCATATACACATAATTGTTCAGATAGTTTTCCGTAATCCCCGTAATCCGAACCACAGCCTCTGTCCCGTTTCCATCATCCAGCGTAAACCGGCTGCCCACTTTCAGCCCGGCAACCGAAGCAAATTTTTCGGAAACAATTACGCCGTCTGCTTCCAGCATCAGAGAATGTTTTCCGACTCGGGTCCGAAGGGAAATGAAGTCCTCCATCCGATCCATCTCACGGGGAACCACCAGATACACATCCGTGTCCGATTCCACCGCTGTTCCCATTTGCTGATGAACCAACAAATAATCCTGAATCTGTTCTGGATTGTCCAGAATCGCAAACAAATCGTTATGTGGGTTTGTTTCGTTATCATGACGGGTCTGCACAGTTACGTTATATTTCATAATTTCCCCGAACTGCCCGAAAATGATATAATTAATAGAATCCCGCAAGCCAAACCCTGCAACCAGCAACGCGGTACAACCCATAATACCAATGACCGTCATATAAAGACGTTTTTTATAGCGGAACAGATTCCGGGCAGTCACCTTTTTCGTAAAGGACAAATGTTTCCAGACAAATCCGATCCGTTCTAAAAAAATCCGTTTTCCAATTTTTGGAGCCTTAGGTTGCATCAGACCAGCCGCCACTTCCGAGAGGGTACTTCGGCAGGCAAGCCAGGTGGCAAGAAGCGTCGCAGCAACAAGAGCCACCGAAAAGCCGATGGCGTATTCCGGCAGAAAACGGCAGTAAAATTCCGGCTGATAATACAAAATAGAGTAGGCATTCCAAATTACCGATGGGAACAAACGAATTCCCACCGCCAGACCAATCCCGCAACCGATAACAGAAGCCGCGGCTGCATACAGAAGATACTTGAACATAATCCTTCCGTCGGAATATCCCAGGGCTTTCAGTGTCCCGATCTGAATCCGTTCCTCATCCACCATCCGGGTCATGGTCGTCAGCGTAACTAAAACCGCAATCAAAAAGAAAAACACTGGAAATACTTTACAAATCGCGTCCACCTTTTCGGAATTGCTCTCAAAGCTTACATATCCGACATTGGCATTCCGATCTAGTACGTACCATCGGTGCTCCGAGGGGTCGGAAAAAGACTTTTCCGCCGCGGTAAATTCCGATTCGGCATCCCGCTTTGCTTCTTCCAGCCGAATCCTACCATTTTCTAGTTCTGCCTCCGATTCTGACAGCATCACAAGTCCCCTGTCATACTCCGTCTGCCCCTGTTGGTAGTTATCAATGGTCTGGCGAACATCCTCCGCAGAATCCATCCCGGCCTCGGTTATCGGCCGCAATTGTTCTATGCTTTCCGCGTTTTCGGACAAAACAACACCGGTTTCCTCCAACAGCGTCCGGTTCTGGGTCAATTCTTCCCGGCCGGCTGCCAATTCCTGTTCAGATTGGGAAAAAGCGGTCTCCGCCGCCTGCCGCTGTTCCTCCAATTGCATTTTGCCTTCCTGCAAAGCGGCTTCCCCCTGGGCAATCTGCCGTTCAGTATCGGCAACCTGCGTCATGCCTTCCTCGTATTGCAGCTGAAGCGCATAATACAAGTCCAAAATTCCCTCCAAACGTTCCGGCAGAGCCTGGCCCAGCGTCAAAGCCGATTCCAGAAGATGAACCAGCTCACTGTTTTCACCCAGAATTTCTTTCAGCTGTTCCAAAACCTTCCACGCCGAAGCCAAATCATTTCTCGAAAAGGCCTCTTTCAATTGTTCCAAAATTTCAATCAACCGAGCATTGTCGTCCAGCTGCGTTTTGAGCTGTGCAAGAAGAAGTTTGCTGTCCTCCAGCTGAATCTTCGCGTCTTCCAACTGAATTTCCTGGCGGACCAATTCCTCCTCCGCCGCCTCAAATTTCTCCTGCGCCTCCTCCCGGGAAGCTGCTAAAGCAGCTTCTCCCTCGGTCAGTTCCTTTTCCGCCGCGGCCAATTGTTCCAAACCATCTGTGTAAGCAGCAACCCCTTCATCGTATTCCCGGATCAATGCAGAAAAAGAACCTTCAGGTAACTGTCCGTTTTCCACAGCCTCGGTCAACGCCGTAATCAGCGCCGCGTTGGCATCCAGCTGTTCTTTTGCACGCGCAAGAGCAGCCCGCTCCTCTTCCAGCTGAACACGTCCGTCTTCCAGCAACGCCTCCTGTTTCTGAAATTCTTCTTCCGCCAGTCTGCGCTGCTCCTCCAATTCTTCCCGCATCTGCGTCGCAAGCTGTTCAAACCGAACGGTGACCCGCTCTCTGCCAATTTCCTGAATCAGAAAAGTTTTATCCTGAATCAACTCCCAGTAGGCATCGGAAAAGGAATTCAACTCGGAAGCGCCATCTACAGTCATAAAAATATCTGTATAACAATCGGCATCAAAGCAGTCATCCCCTAAATACAGTGTTATCTGCACTTTTCCGCCGCCAATACTGCTGGTTTCCGATTCAATGGAAAAATTATACGGAGTATCCGCAATCCCCACAATCCGATAGGAATCCTCCCGAAGCATAATATCGCTATTTTCTTCCGAAAGTGTCAGTATATCTCCTACCTGCAATCCTAAGGAAACACCGCTGCGAAGCAGCAGACATTCCCCCCTTTGCTGTGGATAGCGGCCTTCCAGAAGCACAGTCCGGTTTAGCGCGTCTTCTCCGGTCCCTTCCAATACGGTGTAATCCAGCCCAGTTACTGCACCCACCAGAGTATCTCCTTCCGGAGAACGGAACAGCACATGCTCCGACACTGCCGGCATTACGCCCTGCACGCCTTCGGTATCCCGTAGCACAGACACATCATCCGCCGTCAGCCCCAGTGTGGAAAGAATACGGAAATCATACATGCGGTTCTCATCATAATACCGATCCACCGAATACTGCATATCCGGCGTAGATGACATCAGCCCTACCAGAAAACCGACACCTAGGGCTACAATCACCAGAATAGCAATAAAACGGGCTATCGTTCCGGTAATGCTCCGAAGAACCGATTTCAAATAGGTACGCTTCAAAACACCGTCCCCCTTAATTACCATTCGATTTCTTCCACTGGCGTAGGATTTTTGTTAAGTGTAACCTTAGATACAGTTCCATTTTTGACCCGGATCACCCGGTCGGCCATCGCGGTAATTGCTGAGTTGTGAGTAATCACAATTACAGTTTTTCCAGTCTGCCGACAGGTATCCTGCAGCAGTTTAAGAATCGCCTTTCCCGTGCGATAATCCAACGCGCCAGTAGGCTCATCACACAGCAGGATTTTGGGTTCCTTTGCCAGTGCCCGAGCAATGGAAACCCGCTGCTGTTCCCCGCCGGAAAGCTGTGCCGGAAAATTCTGCATCCGGTCCTTCAGTCCTACCTGATCCAGTACCTGTTCCGCAGGCAGAGACTCCCGACAAATTTCTGAGGCCAGCTCCACGTTTTCCTTTGCCGTCAGATTCTGCACCAAATTATAAAACTGAAAAACAAAACCCACATCGTACCGGCGATACCGGGTTAGCTGTTTTTTATTGTAGGCACTGATTTGTTCCCCATCCAGCCAAATCTGACCTTCATTGCAGACATCCATTCCGCCAAGAATATTCAGAAGCGTGGTTTTCCCCGCGCCGCTGGGACCGACAATGACCACAAACTCCCCCTTTTCAATCTCAAAATTAATTTTTTCAATGGCAATAATGAGCTGTTCCCCCATTTTGTAATACTTTGAAACATTTTCAAAGCGAATGTAGCTATCCATAAAAATTACCGAACCTCCATTGTTTTCAACCGTTCTCCTACACTTTCCTCAAAGCACCGGAACGCGGAAGGAACGGAATAAATTCCCCGCAGCTCCTCCCGATCCGCCCAAACCCAGCCATCCGGAAGTTCCCTATCGGAAATTCCAAACACCCGGGCCGTCATATGCCACTCGATG
>CALXAO010000010.1 GCA_944386295.1 uncultured Clostridia bacterium
GAAACCCCGGACAACAAAACAGGCGGTATGCTGCCCTCTCCGGGAGCATACCGCCGTTTGTTGTCAGCAGCCCGTTTCACGGTCTGCGTGTAGTTCCTTGTAAACTGACCTAAATTGTTCTGTATAATACTTGATGTAACCGCATTGCTTGTTTCTATATCACGATAGTTTGCATAAATTCCGTCTCGGTTATAGCTTTCGTTGCCATCATCAAGGATTTCCCCACGCATTTCATTTCGGTAACCTAGAAAACCGGATGTGTCAATCGCTTTCGAATTGATGGTAATTGGATATGCCGCCATTGTGTCTTTCTGCACGCTGTTGATATAATCATTCATTCCCGTTGAAAGGGCAAGAATGAGGGCAATGCCGATAATGCCGATTGAGCCGGCAAACGATGTCAGAAGAGTTCTGCCTTTCTTTGTGCGCAGATTGTTAAATGAAAGCGATAATGCCGTGAAAAAGGACATAGATATCTTTTTCTGCTTTTTTGGCTCGGCAGGAGCCTCGGTTTTGTTGTATGGGTTTGTGTCGCTGACGATTTTGCCGTCAAGTAAATTAACCGTTCTTGTCGCATATTTTTCGGCAAGGTCGGGATTGTGCGTAACCATAATCACCAATTTGTCTTTGGCGATTTCTTTGAGCAAATCCATAATTTGAAGGCTTGTTTCAGAGTCGAGTGCGCCTGTCGGCTCGTCTGCAAGCAAAATATCAGGATTGTTGATAAGAGCACGGGCAATGGCTACTCTCTGCATTTGACCGCCCGACATTTGATTAGGCTTTTTATGAATGTGGTCGGAAAGTCCCACTTTCTTTAATACTTTTATTGCCCGTTCTTTGCGTTTCTTTTTGCCGACACCAGAAAGTGTTAAAGCCATTTCAACATTGGCGAGAACGCTTTGGTGTGGTATCAGATTATAACTTTGGAATACAAAGCCGATTTTATGATTGCGGTAAATATCCCAATCTGCATCCTTATATTTTTTAGTCGAAACGCCATTGATAATCAAATCTCCGCTTGTATATCGGTCAAGACCGCCGATGATATTGAGCATTGTCGTTTTTCCCGAACCGCTTTGTCCGAGAATGGCAACAAACTCATTGTCACGGAAATTCACGCTGATGCCTCTTAAGGCATCTTGTTTCAAATCGCCTGCCTCATAGGTTTTTATTATGTTTTTTAGTTGTAACATTCAAAATCTCCTTTTTTTGTTGATGCCACAGAGTATAGCACAGCAAGGTAAACTTTCGGAAAACCCAAGATAAAAGGAAATATTATTAAAAAGTTTATTTTGGCGTGTTATTTATGTGGTAAAATTATACTAAGAAGTACTATTTTGGAGGTGCGGCTGTGTTTACAATTCTTGTTGTTGAAGACAATGCGGATATGCGTGAACTATTCTGTACGGTATTGAGGGATAACGGTTACCGCACATTGTCTGCAGCTGATGGTGAAGAGGCGCTTGCGATAACAGATAAAGAATATATTGATTTAATGATAACCGATATTATGATGCCGAATATGGACGGCTACGAACTGACCTCATCATTCCGAGCAGTTAACGATACCTTGCCCATTCTGATGGTTACGGCGAAGGACCAGTTTGTGGATATGCAAAAAGGGTTTCGTTCCGGAACAGACGATTATATGATTAAACCTATCAATGTGCGTGAACTTGTTTTGCGTGTGGAGGCTCTTTTGCGGCGTGCAAAAATATCAAGTGAGAAAAAAATTGTTGTCGGGGGCACGGTGCTTGATTATGATGCCCTTACTGTAACGCTTCACGGAGAGGAAAGCATACTACCGCAAAAGGAGTTTTACTTGCTTTACAAACTCTTATCCTATCCGAACAAGATTTTCACCCGTCAACAGCTAATGGATGAAATTTGGGGAATGTTCTCCGAAAGTGACGAAAGGACAGTTAACACCCATATCAATCGGTTGCGTGAACGGTTTGCCGATTGTAAAGACTTTGAAATCATTACGGTCAGAGGACTTGGTTATAAGGCGGTAAAAACAAATGAGTAGGCAATGCAAACATTCCAAATTGTGGTTTTATTTCACTCGAATGATATTTTTGGCATTGATGGCGGGGTTTGCTCTGCTATTGCTGTTTTGGACTATCCTCTACTATGCCGATATCATTTCCATAAATCCCTTTAACCGACACATACCCGTCATTATGCTTACACTCGGCAGTATTGTAATCGGTGGTGTGGTCGCTGTCTATGTCGGCAGACAAATCATCAAGCCTATGCAAAAAATCAACGATGCTTTTGATGAACTTTCAAAGGGCAATTTTGATGTCCGTATCGAAAACGATACAAAGGTGGAAGAAATCAAGGAGATTGCAAAGCGCTTTAATGCAATGGTATTTGATTTGTCTCATGTGGAAACATTGCGAAGTGATTTTGTTGTCAATGTTTCGCATGAGTTCAAGACCCCGATAGCATCGATTGAGGGTTATGCGACACTTTTGCAAAATCCCTCACTCTCGCAGGAAAAGAGAATTTATTATGTAGAAAAAATACTCGGCAACACGGGACGGCTCTCCAAGCTGTCAAGCAATGTTTTAACCTTATCAAAACTTGAAAATCAAGAAACAGTAATGAATAAAAAAGAATATCGCTTAGATGAACAGCTACGCAAGGCGGTGCTATTGTTAGAAGATAAATGGTCAGCCAAGAATTTGGAATTTGACATTGAGCTTGAAAGACAATTTTTTTACGGAAATGAGCAGTTGCTTGACCAAGTGTGGTTTAATCTGCTTGATAATGCTATCAAATATTCTCCGAGGGGAGAAACAATAAGGGTTTCCATCGATACTACACCAACCACAGTTTCTGTCACGATTGCAAACAACGGGAATGGTATGAGCGAGGAAACACAGAAGCATATTTTTGAAAAGTTCTATCAAGGTGATGCTTTTCGCAAGACGGACGGAAATGGGCTCGGTCTTGCTCTTGTAAAACGGATTGTGGATTTGTGTCAAGGTAAGATCGCCGTTAACAGCGAAATCGGGCAAGGTACGGTATTTACCGTAATATTACCGATGAAATAATCGTTTTCAACAAAATATTTTCATCCTCATCGACATAGTTTACCGTCAGTTGTCTTTGATATGATATAATGCGCCGAGAAATAATAGACGGAGGATGTTATGGTAATTTATTTTACAGGTACGGGAAACAGCAGATATGCGGCAAAGCATATTGCCGATATTCTCGGTGATGAACTCGTTTCATTAAATGAGTTGATGAAAACAAAAAAATCAGGCACATTCAAATCTGAAAAGGCGTATGTTATCGTAACGCCGGATTATATGAGCAGAATGCCCATTCCTGTTGAAAACTTTTTAAAGGAAAGCACCTTTACTTCCGGCAAAGAGGTTTACTTTGTGCTGACGGGCGGAGCTGCGGCAGGTAACGCAAGAAAATATTGTGAGAAGCTTGCTGCTTCCAAAGGTTTGACATATAAGGGAACAACAGCAGTTAAAATGCCTGCAAACTATGTTGTAATGTACGATGTTACCCCAAAGCAGAACGCAAAGGCAGAAGCAGAAAAGGCACTTCCGGCAATCGAAAAAGTAGCCGAAAATATTAAATCGGGAAAAACAGTAACTGTCAGCGAAGATATGAGTGGACATAAAGCATTCAGTGCGATTGCTCCGATGTTTAATTCCTTAATGGTTAGTGCAAAGAGCTTTACCGCAAATAACAACTGTATCGGTTGCGGAACCTGTGCGAGCCTTTGTCCTTTGAATAATATCAAACTTTCAAACGGTAAGCCTGCCTGGGGAACGGAATGTATGCACTGTATGGCTTGTATTTCGGCTTGCCCGGAAAAAGCGATTGATTACGGCAAGAAAACCGCCGACAGACAGAGATATTATCTTTCGGACGAGGAATAAAGATACATATCAACAATGTGATATAAATTGCGGAGGCAAGGGATTTTATTCCTGCCTCCGTTTTATCTTTTTCAATTAATATCCTTCAGTTTTTCTCTCATCTTCCTTAATGCTGCTATACGGTAGGTTTTATCGGCAGTATCGGAAGAGGCAAAGTCCGTGATCCAAAGCAATATCAATAAAGGCTTCTTTTGGAATAGGTTTCCTTTTCGGGTTGCCATCTTCGTTTAAATCATCTTTATCGTAATAATGGGTGGCATAGCACTCCATACAAAAACCAAGATGTGCGGATACCATTCGTTTTTCACGGTAGTTAAGACTTTCAAAGGCTTCCATAACCTTTTCGACTCGTTCCATTTTGAAGAACAGCTTTTCTGTTTTCGAAATGGCGTCTGCGGCAATTTCCTCTCTGCTTTCTTCGCTGTCCTCGTCAGCATATTGGCGGTAGAAATCAATAAACTGTGTGTTTCGTATTCCTGCGGTGATAAGGTCTTTTATCAGTTCAGGCTTTTCGTGAAGCTTGGCGGAAATTTTGTTTATGGTTTCATCATCTTTCCTTTGCCCGTATTCACGGTAAAGCCGCATTACCTTTCTCAGTCGCAAATATTCATCGCTGCTCTGCACGGTCAGTCCCCGTATTGTGCGAATATAATCGTGTACTTTTCGCATAGCGGCTTAATATCAAGAAAATGTCCGTACATAGCGTAGTCCTGCACAATTCCGATTGCCTTGTCATTGACAGTACGCTCGTAATAATGCAAAAAACAAGAAAAATAGGTTTCGTTATTTTCGGTAAGATACAAAACGATATATTCCTGCAAATCACGCTTTTTTGGCGGTGTCGGATTCAGTATGTATATCTGCAATTCCTTTTCCCATTCTTTCACTGCAACCACCTCCTCCCAGCGTGTTATGGGTTTACTTTAATCGTTTGTCCGTTTCGGTATAAAGATTATCCCTTTTCATATTGCGGAAATACTGCTTTTTTGTATATTCCTCGTTATCTTGTGCTATCAGCTTGTATTCCTTTGCGACCTCTAACGCTTTCGCCGCAAATTCATGATTTTCCCTGTACGGGAATTGCCATGGAACTGCTATATTCCAGCGGATGGGTCCGGGGGTGGTGCAACGCCGTGGATTATGATGCCGGATCCGCGGAGATTCAAGGGAACATCCGGGACGTTTAGCTCGCGCCATCCAACGGATACCACACCCACGTTGCGCCGCCATTCAGGATATTGATCCTGGAATACACCTTGTACCATCCGTTTAAAGTCAGTCCCATGTCCCGCTTGACGGATGACAGAAATTATTGTGGCGTTGGTTACCGGTGGTCTGGCGTTAATTGGTGTGGTTATATCCAATGTTTGCACCGCCCGAAAAACTGAACAGAACATTCGGATTAATCAGGCGATAACTGATACCAAAATTGAAGAATTGACCCGAGAAGTCCGGGAACATAACGGGTTTGCCCGTCGGCTTCCGGTGGTTGAGGAACAGATTAAGGGACTGAATCACAGAATCGCGGATTTGGAAAGGATTGAGTAATGTGAAAAGCAGGGAATTTATATCCCGTCTTAAGGAAGCGGCGGCAAAGGAAACGGTGTACATGTGGGGGACCTTCGGAAA
>CALXAO010000011.1 GCA_944386295.1 uncultured Clostridia bacterium
TGCAACACTTTTAACAGAATTTTTGCAACTCCAAGTTCCATGCTTCTGTTGCAGAGATGAAATTAAGAACTTTGCGGGGTCTGGCATTAATTAATGCCAGATTCCGCTTTAATGTTTTTGGACTAACCCTGGAAAGGTTTCGTCCTTTGGGATAAAACTCTCGTAATAATCCGTTGCAGTTCTCGTTTGTGCCCTTTTGCCATGCACAGTACGGATCCGCAAAATATACTTGGCATTTTAGCTCCCTTTCAATTGTTTGCCAATTGGCAAACTCCGCACCTCGGTCGCAAGTAATCGTTTTTACCAGTTCTTTTGGATACTCTGAAAGGGTTCTAACTACAGCGTTTGCCATAGTTTCTGCTCTTCTGTCCGGAATCTTAATCGCAATATAGAATCTCGTTTTCCGCTCGGCAAGAGTGGCAAAACAAGTCTTGCTTTTTCCTTGCCCGCTCACTACCGTATCCACTTCCCAATGTCCGGCCTCTTTACGTTTATATACGCTTTTATCTCGTTTCCGAATGGTTTTTCCGGTATTATATTTTCCGCGGGTTTCTTTGCTCCCATGGCTTCTTCCTTTTCTTCGAAGCACTTTAAGGTTGCCATTCAGCAAGTATTTATCATAGATCCAACGATAAATCGTCCGCCAGGAAGGCATTTTTTCAAAAGGAGCAGGTGCACTTGCAATTTGTTCCGGAGACCACGTTGCCAACAGCCGGTTTTCTATGTATGCAAGAAGCTCCGGCGAATGGTACATCCCTCGGTGACAGTAGGATCTTCGTAATTTACTCTTCTTTTGTGCCGTGTGCGGATAGTAGGATGGAATTTCATACATATGGGTGCAATTCCGGCGCAGCTCCCGAGACACCGAACTGACGTTTCTTCCCAGCAATTTCGCAATTTTTCGGTAACTATATCCTTTTTTGTAATATTCCCGTAGACAACAGCGCTCTTCTATGGTAAAATGTGTGTAATGCATACCCTTTCCTTTCTGTTATTTTGTTTTTCGTCAACTCATTATAACATGGATTGGGTATGCATTGCAAGTGTTGCACTTGATAGTATAATTCACCCATGAAAAAAAATTGGCGACAGATATATCTGTCGCCAATTTTAATTACAATCATATGATAATTTTAATAAGTTAAGAATTTTTTGTGGAAAGTATTTACAATTCTTTATTTTTATGCTATTATAGATACGATAAAACATAAAATGTGTCGACATCTGTCGGCCAAATTTTCTGCAAGGAGCATTTATGACTACAGTTACAGTTGCATGTCCGTTTCAAAGTTCTGTTTGTGTTCAAACCGAGGATCGGGCGCTATTAAAAAATTTGCGATTAAAATATGGACAATATTTGTTGGACGGCGACAATAACAAGGCGGAATTTCGTCTGTGCGAACAAGAAAACGGGAAGTACAAAGCAATTGGCGACGGAAAAACAATAGAGGTTGATTCTTCCTTAAATTATATTTCCGCTTTTCTCACCAGAACCAGAACCTTTTCCCCAAAAATTCTTGCCCTGCACGGTGCGGCTGTTGCATACGGCGGAAATGCGTATTTGTTTTTGGCACCGACAACCGGAGGGAAAACAACACTTACAGCATGGCTGACAGAACGGGGAGCCGACTATATAACCGATGATTGCATTTTGATTAACCGGGAAACTCTGGAGGTCTACCCCTGCACCACGCCCATTCACCTGCGTACAGGTGGGGTCACAGTGCTTCGGGAGCAAAATGCACTTCCGGAAGGACTGGAACACCTGGACGCCCCTGGATTTGAACGCTGGGTATTTACACCGAAGAATCGCGTCTCTGGCCCGGTTCCCTTAGGGAAAATCTACTTTTTATCTCGGACAGATCAAAACAGACATGTCCCGTTATCCTCTAACGATGCCTTTATCCGTCTGTTAAAGTCTCCCATTACAGAATATCCTGTTACGCCATCCCATTTACAAATCATGTCCCGCCTGACGACAACGGCGCCCTGTGAGCTGCAATATCGGGATATGACCTTTCCAGAGGAGGTGTTGCGCAATAAATCCCATGCATAATCTTTTGCCCCATATCATCCGTCTGAAAGGGAAAGCAGATATTACGGTCGAAGGCGTCAGTATGAATCCTACGCTTGCGGCAGGAGATGTCGTAACCGTTTGTACAGGAACGTATCTTCCAGGAGATATTCTGGTCTTTTTTTATAAGGAAGGCTTCCTGTTAATTCATCGACTGCTGTACATAAAAAACGGTCGTTATTTTTGTAAGGGGGACAATGCCCTACGCGTGGAGGATTTGACGGAAGACAAAATTGTAGGAAAGGCCGTGGCGGTCAACGGATTCCCCCTGTCCCCGTGGCCAAAATGGAAGATTGAGCTTTCCCGGAAGGTAGGGAAAGAACTCCACCGATGCAGTTATGACCCAAATCGGACGAAACAAAGCAAAATTTATCAGATATATCAATTACTTGTTTTAAAAAGAAAGGAAGAACCTATTATGTATCAAAAAAATAAGGACCTTACTTATATTCTCACCGATGAAACTTCTCTTGCGATTTTTAATCCCGAATCGGGAGAAACACATCTTTTGGATGATATCGGAATTGCCATTCTCGACCGCCTGAATGAACCGATAGCGTTGGACACCTTGCTGGAAAGTCTTTGCAAAGAATTTGACGCGGAGCCCACACAAATCCACGACGATGTAGAGGCCTTTTTGGCAGAAATGATTCAGAAAAAGGTGGTATTGTTGGGATGACCGTTCATTCTATTTATCTGGAAATTACCAATCAGTGTAATTTAAACTGCCGCACCTGCTACAACCGTTCCGGAATAAACCGGGAACGAAAGGAAATTTCGCCCAAACAAACAGAGCAGATTATTCAGACTTTTTTGCCTGACGGACTGCAGCGGGTTCTTTTTTCCGGAGGAGAACCCACATTACATACACAATTTGAGCAAATACTTCGCCTTATAGACCGTTATCCTGCATTGTCCTTTGGACTTGTTACCAATGGAACCGTGCACTCTCCAGCACTGATTGAAGCAATTAACACCCGCAAAAATTTTTGGATACAAATTAGTCTGGACGGATCGACCGAAGAGGTCAACGCGAAAACCCGAGGCATGGGAAATTTTGCAAAAACACTGGATTTTATTCGACAACTGAAAACGCCGGCAACGCCGCCGCTAATGAAATGCGTTTTGTCACAGCAAAATCTGGACGATCTGGAAGCCTATTATGATCTCGCCTGTTCGCTGAACTGCATTCCCGAATTTGCCGCCATATACCGTTCCGGCAATGGAGCGTCTAATTGGGAACAGAAAGTTCTTTCTCCTCAGCAGCGGATCGGAATTCTTTCTCGAATCAAAACGCTGAACCAAACCTATGGCATTTCCGCGTTCCTGCCCCACTGTACAGGAACCTGCCCCTTTTCCACGGAAACGTTGAAACTTTCCCTTTGTGTTCGTACCGACGGTGCGGTTCAGCCCTGTCAAATGCTGTACGGGGACAAGTTTACCCTAACCAATATGTTCTGTTTTGATCGGAAAGAATTCCAAGAAAATCTTGACCGCATCTGCAGGATTGCCGTTGCCCGAAAACAAAAGGATTACGGCTGTTATTCCTGCCCCCTACGGGGATTCTGCGGCAAAGGCTGCATGGCCATGGCGGAAGATCTGGAGGGGGATCCCACGGGATGCGACGGAGACTGCGACTTGCGGCGGCTGCAGCTTTTTTCATTTCATAGGAAGGAGGCTCTTAAATTACGGTGAAACAAAAACAGAACGCCCCGGCTGTCTGGAAAAACAATTTGTTTCTTCTCAAAGAAATTCAAAAAGCTTCGCCCAGGCGAATTGTCCTGGGAATAACCGTTATTTTTCTAAAATCAGTTTCTTATTTTATGTTTGATGTTTACATGCTCCGTTATATTTTAAACAGCTTGCAAACAGGACAAGCTTTTCATGAAATCGTTCTGTTTATTCTGTGTATTGCTGTTTATCATTTGGGCGTATGTATTCTGGAAAACTGGTTTTACAGTGCTTATGTTCCGATATCCGATCAAAAAATTACCCGGCATTTGCAAAAAAAAGTTTTTGAAAAAGCAGTCTTGGTGGATCTGGCCTGCTTTGAAGACCCCAAATTCTATGATAAGTATGTCAAGGCCGCAGGAGAAGCATCTCAGCGAACGGGGCAGGTACTGGCAACCCTAAACCGAATTGTCCAATATATATTTACACTTTCCGCCATGTCTTTTGTCATTTTCACCATTGATCCCGTCTTGATCGTATTCGCCGTAATTCCCTTTGTCACAAGCTTCATTTTTGGCAGAAGACTAAACAAAATTAACTATGAATATCAAATGAAAAAAAAGGAGGGTATCCGGAAACGGGATTATTCACTTCGGTTATTTTATCTGCAGGATTATGCCAAGGAATTACGGATGAGTCATATCAACCGTGTCGTTCTTCTTCGGTTCCGGGATACGATCCGGGATCTAAAGAAACTGATTCAAGATTATGGAGTAAAAACAGCACTATTGGATTATGTTCTTCAGGCAACCAATGATATTCTAGTATATCTCGGCGCGGTCTTTTACGCTGCGTGGAAAACCGTAGTCAAAAAAAGCATGCTGCTCGGAGATTGCGTTGTTGTAATCAACTCTATTAATTCTGTAGCCGCTTCTTTGCGGGGAACGGTGGAACTTTATTTGCAGTTCCAGAAACATGCGCTTTATGTAGAAGATTTAAAACAGTTTTTGGAGGCGCCCACCATACTATCGGACAAAACAAATGCGCTGCCCTGTCCGCCCTTTGAACGGTTGATTTTTCAAAAGATAGGATTCACCTATCCCAAACAGTCCGGTGAGGTCTTAAAAAATGTAGACTTTACCTTGTGTTCCGGAGAGAAAATTGCTCTTGTAGGTTTGAATGGCGCCGGAAAAACGACTTTTATTAAACTGCTGCTGCGGTTATACGATCCGATTTCCGGACAAATAGAATACAACGGAATTCCCCTAAAGGAAATAGACCCCATTTCCTATCGTAAACAATTTTCCGTTGTTTTTCAGGACTATAAGTTATATGCTTTTTTCCCTGATCGACAATCTTCTTTTGCGGGAGGAAAGGAACGGTGATCGGCCGTATGCCGAACAGCTGTTAAAAAAGTTTGGTCTTTATGATAAAATCTGTGCTGCGCCGCAAGGGCTGGACAATGACTTGACGCGGGAATTCAGGAAAGACGGCCTTGTTTTATCTACCGGGGAACAGCAAAAACTGGCCATTATTCGGGCGTTAATGAATCCAGTTCCAATTCTGATTATGGATGAACCGTCCTCCGCCATTGATCCCATCTCCGAATCACAAATTTTTAAAACCGTAATGCAGGAAAGCGGAAACCGAACAGTTGTATTTATTTCGCATCGCCTGTCCGCCACCCAATACGCCGATAAGATCTATGTTTTTGACAATGGAGCAATTTGTGAGTCCGGGACCCACGAAAGACTTCTTGCAAAACAGGGCATTTATGCCAATCTGTGGGAAAAGCAAGCCGAAAATTATCGGAAGCTGGAGGAATACGGATGAAAATTTTGAAAAACAATTGGTTTATGCTAAAATGGATCTATCAATATACTCCGGGATTTTTCTTTGCAACCATCGCAGAGGGACTTGTTTGGGGGTGCATTCACTCTTTTACAAGCGTACTTTTTATTAAAATGCTCTTTGACCGCATTGAATCTGCCGCACCGTTTGAACAGATTGTTTCCGTGATTGGCGGGATGGCTGTATTTCTTGTTCTTGCCTATATTTTTCATGAATGGTATTGGAAGTTCTTGGAGCCCAAAGCAGAACAGGAATTACATAGCCAAATGCAACAGACCTTGTTTAAAAAGGCGATTGCCATGGACTTGGCCTGTTATGACAATCCGGAGTTTTATAATGATTTTGTTTGGGCAGTCCGGGAGGCAGACCGCCGTGCAATAGCAGTGGCAAAGGAATTCGGGAAGGTCATTAACCGGGGATTTTCTTCTTTGGTAATTATTAGCGTTCTGTTTACGGTAGATCCAATTATTGTCGGAGTTATTTGTGTCGCGGTTGGGATTTCCGTTGCCATTCGTTTGTGGCAAACAAAACTGCAATTTCACAAAGAAGAGGAAATTCGTCCCATTCAAAGGAAAACAAACTATGTAAATCGGACTTTTTACCTTGCGGATTATGCAAAGGAATTACGGATGAGCAATGCAGGAGAGCTTCTTCACCGGCATTATGACCACGCTGTGGAAAATATTGTAAATATTCATCAAAAATTCGCGCCAAAACTTTTCATAGCAGGATTATTACGGAGCGTGGCCGTTTCTACTCTGTTTGACGTGGGAATTCTTTTGCTTTTGGTTTACAAAATTAGCGTTCAAAAAACAATTACTTTAGGAGATTTCGCAGCTTCGCTCAGCGCCACATGGAAGTTATTCCGGCAAATTCAGGATTTAATGGCCCGTTTGGCAAAATTTAAGGAACACAGCCTTTATACAGAGAAATTCCGTGCTTTTCTGGAGTATCAAATTACAGTGCAGGATTCCAGTTCTGCCAAGGCTTTGGAAGCCCCCTTAAATGAAATTTCTTTTCAGAATGTCTCCTTTGCATATCCGGAAGCTTCCCATCCCACATTAAAAAACCTTACCTTTGTAATTCCTAAGTATCGGAAAATTGCTATTGTAGGACCGAATGGGGCGGGAAAAACGACTTTAATCAAGTTGATAACCCGAATGTATAACCCTACCGAGGGAGAAATTCGGATCAACGGTGTCCCTGTTTCGGAGTACACGATTCACTCGGTACGGGAAAAGATCGGAATTACGTTTCAGGACTATAAGATTTATGCGACTTCTGTAGCGGAAAACATCCTGATGGATCTTTTTTCCAAGGAAGATGAGCCGGCACTGCAGCATTCGTTAGCAATCAGCGGTTTTTCAGAAAAAGTCGCGTCTCTGCCTGACGGGTTAAAAACAGAGCTGACCCGGGAATTTCATCCCAAAGGAACAGTATTGTCCGGAGGAGAGCAGCAACGGATTGCCGTTTCCCGTGCCTTTGCGCGGGATTATGATCTGATTATTCTAGATGAACCCTCTGCGGCGTTGGATCCCGTTATTGAATATGAATTGAACCGTAAATTGGATGAAACAATTACAAACAAAACCGTTATTCTCATTTCCCATCGTCTTTCCACGGTCTGTATGGCGGATGAAATCTTTATGATGGAGAACGGACAAATTGTAGAACGGGGAACCCATGGGGAATTAATGCGGCTAAATGGAAAATATGCGGAAATGTTCCGTATTCAGGCTGAAAAATACCATCAGGAGGAAAATTATGAAACAAAAAATATTTGAAATTTTGAATGAAGTCATTGATACAGAAAAACCGATTTGCTTTTCCGACGAAACAGACCTTTCAGAGGCAGGATTAACCTCTATAAAATTTATTCAATTTATTGTGAAACTGGAAGAAACCTTTTCCATTGAAATTTTGGACAGCGATCTTACGCTCCAAAAATTTAAAACTGTGAAAAAAATGTTTGAGACGCTTTCAACCTATATTTCTCCGGAAAAAAGTTTTATCAAAAAGGTTCTTGTCAGCGATTGCGACAACGTTCTTTGGCAGGGAATTGCCGGAGAAGAACCGCTTTCAATCGGGCAAAGGGAATCTGAATATCAATCCTTACTCCAAAAACTATATAACGAAGGCGTACTGCTTTGCCTTTGCAGTAAAAATGAGCCAGAACACATTTCGGAAGCCTTTGCTATGGGAGAAATGAAATTGACATGGGAGCATTTTATTGCGCATCGAATCAACCGAAAAGATAAAGCCTCAAATTTGCGAGATCTTGCCTTTGAATTGAATCTTTCCCTTGAAAGCTTTGTTTTTGTAGACGACAGCAATTACGAAATCGGATTGATTCAAAACCTATTGCCAGAGGTGACTGCAATTCCCGCAGATGGAGGAAATCTTTGGATTGAGGAAATTCGCAGTCTTTTTTCCCTGCCGTCTAAAGAAGAGCGCAATCGAACGGAATTGTATCGAGAACAGAAGAATAGGGAACAGGCAAAGGCAAAGTATTCCTCTGCAGAGGAATATAACCGTTCACTTCAAACAGTTACTATTTGTAAAACCGCATCGGAAGAACAGATTCCCCGTCTTTCGGAATTATCCCTCAGAACCAATCAATGTAATTTATCTCTTGCCCGTTATACGGAAGAAGACTTGCGGTTATTGATTCAAGACCCCGCGGTAACAGTTCTCGCGCTTTCCGCGTCAGATCAATACGGCGATATGGGCATTGTGGGCGGCGCCGTATTACGTAGGGGAGAAGAAGCAGTGATTGAAGGGTTTTATTTGTCCTGCCGGGTATTTGACAGAGGCTTCGAAGAAATTCTTTTGTCCGAACTCCAAGCAGCGGCAGGAAATGTTCTCCTTGCGGGAATTTTGAAAAAATCCGCTAAAAATAAGAATTACCACAACTTCTATCAAAAAAACGGAGTTAAGGTCTATGAACAAAATCCTTGAATTGGTTTGTCACATATTAAACCAAGCATATAAAAAAAAATTGACAGACGGAGAACTTTTTGATCTTTTTTCTCAGCATAAATGTGCAGGACTTCTGTATGAATTATCCTGTCCAAAGGAAAAACAGCAGGAAATTGCTTTTTATAAAATGCTGAATCGAAATATAATTTATGTTCGGTATCAGAGCTGTGCTTCCATTTTTACGCAATTAGAAAAACAAAAAATCCCCTATGCGGTAATAAAAGGAGCAGTGTTATCCTTGTCTTTATATGGAAACGCCTTTGTGCGGAGATCCGGGGATATTGATCTTCTAATCTGTCGCAATGACGCAGATCGGATAAAGCAGCTGCTTTTATCCGAGGGATTTATCCAAGGTCGAATTACAGAGCAGGGAATTGTTCCGTTTTCACGGTATGAACTACTCTATTATACAGCACAAACCCATCAGCTTGCACCGTTTATTCGAAAAACAAACAATCCGCTTTGTCCATATGTTAATGTAGATGTTAATTTTGATCTTCTTTGGGGAGAAGCGAACAGATCCCTTACTATGGATTTTGTTCTCTCCAAGACCGAATTGGTATCGATTTGTAATGTCACAGTGCGAAAACTGAAAACAGAAATGGAATTTATTTCTCTATGCCTGCATCATTATAAGGATATGAATTCTCTTTATCTTCTTTACAAAGGAAAATTAAAACTAGGACTGTTTTGCGATCTTTACGCTTATCTTTCTAATGCCGCTCCAGATCCAAAGCATCTCGCAGAATTGTGTGATACATTGTCAGTTTCCTTGTATGTAAAAAAATGTATTTCAGATACAGAAAAGGTTTTTGGTAAGAATACGTTGACCCAGCGGTATCTACAATACCTGCATTGTCCAAATCTACCCGATACTTATGGTCTTGCAAAAACAGAGATACATCCTTGGCCTTTTGCTTTACCGGAACGTCTTTTTGTTGATATTCGTTCTTATTTTGATCAAACATTATCTTTGGAGGAAAAAGAAAAAATCAAGCTAAACAACACAGTTATGATGTTATAAAATTTTTTTGCGGAAAGCGCTCAATTATTACAATTACCTGCACTTAAATAAACAACACCATTGATATCCGAACCATAAAGATTCAAATATCAATGGTGTTGTTTAATGCCTAAGCCACATGAAAAAGATATTTTTGCGTTTTCGGAGGTGGGAGTTGAACTCTTGCATTGAATAGGACATTGAAAAGAGCAATAAGAAAACATTCAGGAGAGAAGTGCTTTCGCAGCGTATACGAAATCAGACACAGGGGAGGCGAGTCTGCCCGTTTTATTTTTTCTTTCGTCAATTTGAATAAAAAGCGAAAATCCCCCAAACCCGCACAAGTACTGACTTTATAACAAAAACACTATTGATGTCCAAAACCTCAGATCTCAATGGTGTTTTTGTTTTTCGGCAACTTTTTTTCCGATAGTTCTGTCGACGATTTCAAACCGACGGTTAATAGTAATAACCTTATTCATTAGGTATTGCTTCCTTTAATTTCTTTTTAGTATTTCCGTTTAATTTCCAGTAGGTAAATATAATAGCCGATAAAACAGCAGTCAAAAGGTCGGATGCTAGCATTGAGTAAAGAACACCGTCAAGTTCAAAGAAAATCGGTAGCAAAAATGCAAAGCCAACGCCGAACACAACCTCACGCACCATTGAAAGCGTTATTGAAGATATTGCCTTTCCCATAACTTACAAGAATATAAAATACAAGCAAGGATAATACCCTTAATTGCAAATTCAGTATAGTAGGCACTTTCGTTTGCCGCACCAAAAATGTTGATAATTGTCCACGGAAAGAACTCAACCAAGATAAAGCCTATAAGTTCGACTGCCGCTTCTGAAACGAGCAGCATTGTAAAGAGCTTCTTCACTCTCTGTTTAAGGTTATTGTATCCGATAATCGGAATACAGCCTGCCGTCATACCTACGATAATGGAAATGACGATTTGGAAAAATTTCGTTACGATATCAACAATCGCCGTCGGAATTTGAGCATACTGCTCCTGTCCAAAAATCGCGTCCGTTGCACCGTATTTTCGAATCATATTGTTAATTGCCGCTGTAGCTGCAACAAGCGAGATTTGAGAGAGAAAACTGCAAACACAAGCGAAAGCGTTTGGCTGATAATCTTTCCGCTGAGCTTGAAATCTGTCTTTTTCATTTTGACGATTTTTGTGTAGCAAAGATACCAAATTGCAAGCAAGAATTACGGTTGCAATTTGTCCGATAACCGTTGCACTCACCGCACTTACCATCCCCATTTTCGGGCAACCAAACCAACTGTAAATCATAATCAGTCAAGGATAATATTGATAACTGTCTCTGTAACGGTAGATACCATTGCAAACTTCAAACTTCCGTCCGCACGGACAACCCTGCCCGAACATATAAAACGGGATACCGAGTGAGATCCAAAAGAAATATTCTTTGCTGTGCTTAAAGGTTTCAGCGTTAACTGTACCGCGAACATAGCAATAATTTTGTCCATAAAAATCAAGTAAAATTTCCATAAGTCCAATACTTGAAATAATAGAGTTTACCATACTTTTTGAAGCCTTCTCTGGCTTACCCTTGCCAAAACAAAGGCTTACAAAAGCGCGGCAACGTCATCAATCATAACCGCAATGGCAAGGGCTATAACCGTTAGAGGGAATACAATGGTATTAGCGACGTTCCCGTAAGAGCCTAAATAATCGGCATTAGCAATATAAATTTGGTCAACGATGTTATAAAGTGCGCCTACAAGAAGCGAAAGAATACAAGGAATTGTATATTTGCTCATTAGTTTACGGACCTTTTTAATGGCGAGAAATGAATTGTAATGTTTTTCCATATTCAGATTACCTCCTATTTTCAGCAAAAAATAATGCGTAAACCCAGTTAGACTGGGCTTACGCATTCTCTGCTCGACTTATGTATTATAATATTGCTGAATCAAAAAATTTTCGAGGATTTTTTTCAAAAATTTGCGTGAAATTTTCTTCAAAAAATGCTATAATTATAATGTAGCAAAGCTATCAGGAGAGTGCTTTACAGCACCGATTTACAGCGGCAGCTGGTATTTCGGAACGCACAATTTCGCTTGAACATCTCTCTGCATTATGGGTCTAATCTATTCTGCCGAAATGTATTGTACCAAAGGAGGTGTGTCAAGTGAAAAGAGTAAAAGCGGCCTGTATTCTTCAAACATTGGTTTTCGCTCAGAAGTCTGAAATGGGTTATTCCAAAGAGAGAGCACTTCAAATCAATCACGAAGAAATCGAGCATTACAAGAAAAGCCTTGAGCGTGCTAAAACAAGATATGTTATCGTTAATGAAGCAGAGCAAGAGGACGGATCTATCGTTGTTCATGTTAAGAAACAGTACAACGATAAGGCTGATGTATCCGAATATTTCAATTAATACACAGCCGTCCGAGTTGATTCGGACGGCTCGTTCTTTCTAAAGGAGAGAACACACAATGACGCAGTTAGAACTTATCCGAGAGCAGATTAAGCAGCTCTATAAAATCAATCCTAATATCCATTTGAATGTATTTCTGAAAAATCCGAGAATAACACTTGAGAATACTAACGCAAAAATTACGGGCGTTTATCCGCATATATTTCAGGTTGAGGAATATACAAGCGGAAAACCAAAACAACACACTTTACAATACACAGATGTGTTGATTAAAAACATTGTTATTTTAGAACTTGAAAAAGGCAAGGAGTGATTGGCTCCTTGCCTTTTATTTTAGTTGTAGATTAAGTTTAAATTAACAATTTCAGTTGCTCTGTTTCGGATGTTGTTCATACGACTAATCCATTTCATTTGATTTTCAGTCTTGAGTGTTTCGGTTACATTTTTTTCGGCAGGCAATGTGAAATTGGGCAAAACATAATTTCCTTGTTGTGTGTGCTGCCTGTTTGCTCGAATAATTATTTTTCCATTGGATTTATCATCCTGTGTTTTAATGTGATTTCATTTTACAGGAAGGTAAAAGATAATACGAATGTACCAATTTTTAGGTATAAAAAGCCGCCTGCAAAAAAGTAGGTGTTCGTCCAACACCTGTCTGGTGGGGACAAGGGGACTCGAACCCTTGACCTCTCGCATGTGAAGCGAGCGCTCTAACCAGCTGAGCTATGCCCCCAAGATCAATTTACCCGTATAGTATACCATATTTCGCAACGAATGACAAGAGGGGGAATGTAAAAAAAGTTCAACTTTTTCCTTGGGAAGTCCGGGAGTCCATCCATCCGGCAAGAGAAACGTACAGAAAAATCAACATTATTCCCATTAGAAGCCCACCCAGAATATCCGTGATCCAATGGACACCCGACAGGGTACGACTGAAAACACCGACAGCAGCAAGAAACCAAAATAAAACCATTGCTATTCGATTTTTGGCTTTACCGGGGATAAGCCGACCCAACTGAAGAGGCGCCGTTCCGAAAACACAAAGCATCAGTAATGTGTGGGAAGAGGGATAGGAAGCTTCCAGCAAGCCATCGGTAAACACCGGGCGAAAGTTAACAACAAACAGCTCAAAGCCCACATACAACACGGCCATAGCCCCATAAACCAGAGCCAAAGCAAAAAAGCCCCGGTTTACCGCCTGTAGGCGCCGGTGCCAAATCCATTGAATCAGTCCAACCAAGCCAAACCCCAGAGCAACAGCAACTGCCAACAGGCCCAAAAACGCACTGACAGATTTCCAAAAAGCACTGGTTCCAAAAAAATCGGCAGCGGACCGATTGAGTGCCCCAAAGCCAACCAGAGAGTGCGACGGTCCCACCGGGAGCACGTCCACAGTTTTTACCAAAAGCGTAAATAAAACCGATCCCACAAAAAACAGTCCGGTAAACCCAAAATTCCGTTTGCAATTCTGCTGCATACTTATTCCTCTTCCTGTACAAAAAGCAGAAGGGACACCCCGTGCCCCCTCTGTTTTATTTCAGATTGAATCTCTTCTTGAATCTGTCCACACGTCCGCCGGTATCGACGAGCTTCTGCTTGCCGGTAAAGTAAGGATGGCAGCTAGAACAAATTTCCACACGGATATCCTTTTGGGTAGAACGGGTGTGGATCACATTGCCGCAGACGCAAGTGATGGTCGCATCCTCGTAAACGGGATGAATTCCGTCCTTCATCTATTTTCTCAGTCCTTTCCAAGGCCGCAGGGGCGCATAATTTTACATTGTAGTTTATTATAGCACACTTTCCGCGGAATTGCAAGGGCTGTAACATTTTTTTCAGAAATTCAAACAGCTTTAATACCAAAACCCCGTTCCAGTACTTCTAGAGCTGCCGAATACCGAGAACCGTCCACCAGACAGGAAATCCGAGTTTCAGAAGTAGTAATCAGTTTCAGGTCAATGCCGAAATCGGCAAACACCCCGAACACAAAAGCCGCAGTTCCGCAGCAGAACTTCATTTTTTCACCGGACAGGGTAATTCGACAATTGCCGGTATCTACCTCCGGCAAAAGCTCTCCAAGGGTCCGAAGTTTGCCGATAGAAGCTAGAAGCACCGGAAGATCCTCGTCAGCAGCAGAAAACCGCAGGGTCCGAAGCCCTGACACACCCCGAGCTGACAGGGAAATCATATCCACATGGATTCCATCTTCAGCCAGCAGGGAAAACAGCTGTCCCGGCACTGTGGATCCGGTAGGAAGGTCCCGCAGACTGATAAGGGTTACGCCGGGGGTTACGGTTACCCCAGTGATAATTTCTCTTACATGAAACTGCATTGATCTTCTCCCTTCTCAGGAACAAAGGGCATACCGGCACAACACCTGACGCAGCCGCTCCCGGTTTGTCTCCGAAAGCTCGCATAGAGGCAGGCGGCAAGAACCGACCGAACGGCCCATAAGGGCCAAGGCGGCTTTCACCGGAATGGGGTTTACCTCGCAGAACAGGGCATCAATAAGGTCCATCAGACCAATTTGCGCCCGAGCGCTACCCTTCACGTCCCCTTCAAAAAACTTCATACACACAGTATGCACCCGGTCGGGCACAATATTCGAGGCAACCGAAATCACTCCCATGGCCCCCAGAGACAACATAGGTGTAATCAAAGCATCGTCCCCCGAATAGACGACCAGATTTTCTCCGCACAAGCGGACAGTCCGAGCCACCGCCGCCAAGTCGCCGGAGGCCTCTTTAACTGCAACAATATTCTCTGTTTCCGCCAAGACAGCATAGGTTTCCGGGTGGATACCTACCCCAGTTCGGGAGGGCACGTTGTAAAGAATCAAAGGTAAGGCCGTGCTTGCAGCCACCGTCCAGTAATGCCGGATTAACCCCTCCTGGGTTGTTTTATTGTAATAGGGAGTAACCACCAGTCCTCCATCGGCCCCTGCAGCTTCCGCCTGACGTGCCAAACGGCAGGCCCGGGCAGTGTCGTTGCTGCCACACCCGGCAATGACCGGCACCCGGCCGGCCACTTTATATACCGTCCGACGAATAATTTCAGCCTGTTCCTCCTCAGTCAGCGTAGAAGCCTCGCCGGTGGTTCCACACACAATTAGGGCATCGGACCCGCCGGCAATCTGAGTTTCAGTCAATTCCTCTAGACGGGAATAATCTACCTCTCCACTGTCCAAAAAGGGGGTGACTAAAGCCACCCCCGCACCGACAAAAATCGGTTGCTTGCTCAATTCGTACCATTTCCTTTCTTACCAAAGAATTTGGGAAAGAAGCGGCACTTTTTTATTTCGGAATTCAATTTTTCTCCCAAAGCTCAATCAAACGCAAAGCAATCTGCACAGCGTTTGTAGCAGCACCCTTGCGGATATTGTCAGCGACCACCCACATATTCAAGCCGTTTTCAACACTGTCATCCCGACGCAGACGACCCACAAATACCTCATTGTGTCCCTTCGCAGTAATTGCCATGGGATACAGGTTATTAGCCGGATCATCCTGCACCACGATTCCCTCTGACGTAGCCAGAAGTTCCCGCAACTCCGTCAAATCAAAGGGACGATCAAATTCCACATTGATCGACTCACTGTGGCAATCAAACACCGGAACCCGGACAGTGGTAGCAGTAATCCGAAGATCGTCCCGGCCCAGAATCTTCCGGGTTTCGTTAACCATCTTCAGTTCTTCTTTGGTGTAGCCGCTTTCGGTAAACACATCGATATGGGGCAAACAGTTGGAAAAAATCGGATAGGGAAACTTCTGGGGGGCTTCGCCACAGATTCCGCTTTTCAAATCATTCCATCCGCCCATGCCGGCGCCCGAAACCGCCTGATACGTAGAATAGACAATGCGTTTGATACGGTATTTGTCATCCAGGGGCTTGAGGGCAACCACCGCCTGGATGGTAGAACAGTTGGGATTAGCAATGATTCCCTTATGTTTGGCAATGTCGCCAGAATTAACCTCCGGTACCACCAGAGGGACCTCCGGGTCCATCCGCCAGGCCGAACTGTTGTCAATAACTACACAGCCCTTGGCCGCAGCAATGGGGGCAAAGTGCTTGCTGGTATCCCCGCCGGCCGAAAACAGAGCAATGTCAAAACCGCTGTCAAAGGAAGTATCGGTCAATTCCTGCACAGTATGCGTCTTTCCCATGAAATCCAGCTCTGTCCCGGCAGACCGTGCCGACGAAAACAGTGTGTAGTCGGCGTCCAGTTTGTACTCCTCAAGAACCTTTAGAAAGGTCCGGCCCACCATGCCGGTCGCACCTGCGACCGCAATTTTATACTTTGCCATGAAAGCATCTCTCCCATTCGTATTGTATGAAAAAAACAATAATTTGCCATTGTGTAACAGTATAACACGGGAATCCGACTCTGTCAAGAAAAATATGTTACAAAAAAATTAATTTTCCCCGGTTTCCTCAACTTTCTCCCCGCCCTTGTTGAAATTCCCTCCAAAATATGATATAATAACTTATACAAAAACATTCCGGCCGTCGGTCGGAGGAGGATATAAAACCGTGCTGATCAATCAACTTAACCAGGACCTTTCCCTTTGCGCCGGGCAGCTAGGCTGGCCGGCGGACCGGATTGCGGTCACCTATTCTGACCGCCCCGACCTATGCCAGTTTCAGTGTAACGCCCCCTTCCGTCTTGCTAAGGAACTGCACCGCCCCCCCATGGCCATTGCCACGGAATTGGCCGAGGCCTTTGCCCGAAAGTTTAATTACGCGGCAGCGGCACCGGCAGCTCCCGGGTTTCTGAACTTTACTGTCACCGATAACGCGTTGAGCCGTCAGTTGAAGGAATTCAATGAAGACAGCCGATGCGGAGTGGAAAAGACCCCTGCCCCCCGACGGATTATCATTGACTACGGCGGCCCTAATATTGCAAAACCTTTGCATGTAGGGCATTTGCGGTCAGCAGTCATCGGGGAATCTCTCAAACGATTGGCCAGATTCCTAGGACATCAGGTATATGGAGACGTACATCTGGGCGACTGGGGCACCCAGATGGGACTGGTGATTGCCGGACTAGAAGAGCGGTACGATCTTTCAGGGTACTTTGGTTCCTCCCTGCCTCGGCCCAGATTTACTTTGGACGATTTAAACGAAATATATCCTCAGGCCAGCGCCCGGGCCAAAACTGACGAGGCTTTTCGGGAAAAGGCGCAGGAAATCACCTGCCGTCTGCAAAACCGAGAGAAAGGGTATTATACCCTTTGGCAAGATGTGTGTGAAGTATCGGTCAGCGACATTCAAAAGGATTACCGAAAACTGGACGTAGAGTTTGACTTATGGTACGGGGAGAGCACCTGCGACCGATATGTAGACCCCATGCTTCAGTCTATGGCGGAAAAAGGGTTAACCTATGAAAGCGATGGTGCCCTAGTGATGGACGTAAACCAGCCGGAGGACGAAAAACCTATGCCTCCAATTCTGTTGCGAAAAAGCAATGGCGCTCGACTGTACGCCTCCACTGACCTTGCCACCCTTTGCCAGCGGCAGGAGGAATTTGCTCCCGATGAGGTATGGTATGTAGTGGATGCCCGGCAAGCACTGCATCTTGAGCAGGTGTTCCGCTGTGCGAAAAAAAGCGGCATTGTTCCGAAGGAGACCCGGTTAATTCATATTCCCTTTGGAACAGTCAACGGCAAGGACGGCAAACCCTTCAAAACCAGAGAAGGGGGGACCATGAAATTAAAGGATCTAATCGCTATGATCTCAGAAGCGGCGGAACAACTCCTGTCCCCCGGCGCCCTGACCCAAGATCCTCAGGCCCCCCGAAAGGTGGGCTGCGCGGCTCTGAAATTTGGGGATTTGGTTTGTAACCGAATCAAGAACTATATTTTTGATCTGGAAAAATTTATCCAGTTTGACGGAAAAACAGGCTCTTATCTTCTTTATACTCTGGTAAGAATCCGCTCGCTTTTAGCAAAGGCCGAAAGCGACGGAACCGGAATCGACCCGGTAATCACTACACAGGAAGAACGGGACGTACTGATGAAATTACAACTGCTGGCAACCTCTTATCAGCAAGCCTACGAGGAAAAGCTACCCAATTATATCTGCGAAGCCGTCTATGACCTGGCCAATGCCTATAACGTATTCTACGGCTCCTGCCGGATTCTGTCAGAAGAAAACCAGCAAAAAAAGAACACCTGGCTGGCGCTGAGTCGGGCGGTGGGAGAAGCTATGGAGCAGGCACTGTTTGTTCTGGGAATTGAGCCGGTTCCTGCAATGTAATTAGGAGGCGCTCAATGAAACAGTTTTTTCGGATTGCCGGACTGGCACTGCTTTGCTGCGGTCTGCTATCTGCCTGCACAGAAACAGAAGGACCCAATCTCCAGAAATCTGACACACTGACGATTCAAACCATAGCAGCCGGACCATTTTCTCTGGCTCCTACCGAGGGTTCGTCTGTTCGGGCGGAACGAATTCTAGCTCAATATGATCGGATTTGGGAGGAATACGGCTGCAAGGTCACTGTAAGCTATACCGCTGAAAGCGAGTTTTCCTCCCGCTTTCTTCGCACGGTTCGGGCGGATGTCAAATTTGCCGATGTAATTCAGACTTCCGCCGGGGAATTGGCCTCCTTTCAGAACGCCGGAGCGCTCGCTTCGCTGACTGGGACCGGATTGGAAGAAGGCCGAACGCTGACCCAAAACGGAGAACCTTTTGCTTTTCGCGCAGATGCCTGGGGCCTCCCCCTGCCAACCCTATCCTATGGTGTATTTTATAACCGGACCTTACTGCGGGAAGCAGACTGTGATCCGCTGGAATTGTACGAGCAGGATCAATGGAACACAGACACCTTTTCCTTACTATGCCAAGCTGTGCCCAGGACAGAAGGAACCGAACGGCCAATTTCAGCATTCATTACTCCTACCGCCCAATATCCCGACCTGATTTTTGCGGTGTTTTACGCCTTCGGGGGAGATTTTATCCAAGACGGACAGATTACCGTTAATAATCAGGCAGCTTTTGAAGGCATGAATTATTTATCCGAACTTCTGCGCCGGGAGGTCAGCTTTTCCTTGCCGAACGACGACGAGACAGTTTCCGACCGATGGGCTTTTGGCGATCGACGCACCGCCTTTTTGATTACTGATTCCTCCTTGCTGTTTGACACCGCAGCCGACAGCCCAACTCAACGGCTGGGGGAGGATATCGCCTGGCTACCCTTCCCTACAGGAACAACGGAAACCTCCAGAGTGGGAGGAACCTACTCCGTACCAGACCTGTTCTGCGCCCTAACAGCTAAAGCCAACTGGGAACTGTGCGCTCAGATTTTGCCGGAACTGTTTGGACCTCTTGAGGGAGAAACCGAAACCACCGCCGATACTCTGCTGGTGGAAACATACTTTTTTACGGAAACGGAGGGGCAAGCCTACCTTACAGCTTTGGATCGGGCAGGCACCGACAGTCTGCTGTTTTTAAACACGGAACAACGGACAGCCGCTGCGGAAATTCTGTCAGGCATTTGCAACCAAACAGCTTCGGCCGCTCTGGCGCTTCACCAATTGGAAGAACGACTCACTGCTGAATAAAAGCCTTTCGTCTCCTTCTGAGCGCAAACTCCCGATAATTACCAAATTAAACCAAGATAAATCTATGTTCATATAGCGCAATCTGAGCCCGTCCCCCTGCTCATGTATTGCAATGTAGAAAAGCCTATGTAAATTTAGGCGGAGGGAAACGGGAGGGAAATCAAGAAAAAGTCTTTTGTTTTTCACATAAGAAAAAAGCCCCTAACCGTCTGGTTAAAGGCTTTTCTATGGTTGCGGAGGCTGGATTTGAACCAACGACCTTCGGGTTATGAGACGAAAGGCTTTTCCTTCCACAGAAAGCCCCAGGCAAAGACAGCATAGAACAGAAGATGGAACCGCACGCCTTGACAGACAAGGCAAAATATGGTATAATAAACCATCAAATATAAAGGAGACGCTGGATATGAGAGCCATTATCACCGTAACCGGGAAAGATACCGTAGGCATCATCGCCAAGGTCAGCAAAACCTGCGCCGAATACAATGCAAATATTACAGACATTACCCAAAAGGTTTTTGACGATCTGTTTGTGATGATTATGCTGGCAGACACCGATAGGCTGTCCGTCCGATTCACCGAGTTTGCGGATCGGCTTTCCGCTTTGGGGCAGGCAAACAATCTTGACATCCGCGCCATGCATGAAGACATTTTTGACGCCATGCACAAAATTTGAGAGGTGTGGGCATGATTAACGACAAAGACATCTTGGAAACCCTACACATGCTCCAGCAGGAGCATCTGGACGTGCGAACCGTCACCATGGGAATCTCCTTATTGGACTGCGCGGACGGAAATCCGACGGTTTCCTGCCGAAAAATTTACGATAAAATTTGCAGAAAAGCAAGCCGCCTGGTAGAAGTCGTGGAGGAAATCGAAAAAGAATACGGCATTCCGATTATTCATAAGCGAATTTCAGTTACGCCCATTTCTATGGTGGCCGCGGCGTCTCACGCTTCCGATTTGACGCCATTTGCCCTGGCCTTACAACAGGCGGCCGACGCCTGCAGCGTCAATTTTATCGGCGGATTTTCTGCGCTGGTGCATAAGGGCTTTACAGAATGTGACAAGGCGCTGATCCGCTCTATTCCGGAAGCGCTCGCTCAAACCCGGAACGTATGTTCTTCGGTCAATGTAGCCTCTACCAAAGCCGGTATTAACATGGACGCTATCGCCATGATGGGAGACGTAATCAAACAACTGGCCTACAACACCCGGGAAAATAATTCCATTGGATGCGCAAAATTAGTGGTCTTTGCCAATGTCCCGGAGGATAACCCCTTTATGGCGGGAGCCTTCCACGGCACTGGAGAAGCGGAATGTGTCATTAACGTAGGCGTATCCGGGCCCGGTGTAGTTAAGACTGCGCTGGAAAAATGTACTGGTGATTTGACGGCTGTAGCCGATACCGTCAAAAAAACCGCCTTTAAGATTACCCGTATGGGGCAGCTAGTAGCCTCGGTAGCCTCCCAGCGTCTGAACGTACCCTTTGGTATTGTGGACCTGTCGCTGGCCCCCACACCGGCGATCGGCGACTCCGTAGCCTATATTCTGGAAGAAATGGGACTGGAACGCTGCGGTTGTCATGGCACTACCGCTGCCCTGGCCCTGCTCAACGACGCGGTTAAAAAGGGCGGAGTGATGGCATCTTCCCATGTAGGAGGTCTGTCGGGTGCCTTTATTCCGGTATCCGAGGATGCTGGCATGATCGCTGCCGCAGCCTGCAGAACCCTTTCCATTGAAAAACTGGAGGCGATGACAGCTGTCTGCTCGGTAGGCTTGGACATGATTGCTGTAGCCGGAGACACCCCGGCAGAAATTTTGTCAGCAATCATTGCCGACGAAGCAGCCATCGGAGTTGTCAACAGTAAAACTACCGCCGTCCGGATTATTCCCGTCTATGGCAAAACTGTAGGAGAAGAAGTGGAATTCGGAGGATTGTTAGGAAGGGCCCCCATCATGGCCCTCCGTCCTGAATCCCCTCGGAAATTTATTCATCGGGGCGGCAGAATCCCTGCGCCCATTCAAAGTCTGAAAAACTAAAAAGAGCTTCCCGCCTCAGCGGGAAGCTCTTTTTCTCCCAACAAGAACGGCAACCGCCGCCAGAACCGCAGCACCGCCAGCCGCCAGGGCAACCCAGAGGCCGCCAGAAGAAGTCTTTCCGTTTAGTAAATACGAGATATCCGAATCGGTCAACGCCCAAGGTGCAGGCAGAACATATGCAGGATCGTCCGGAACAAAATAGTACTTTTTCAACACCTCCGCAGCATTCGATGTTGAAAAAAAATCTTCTGAAAAATTTTCTGCAGCTTTGTCTATTTTAAATGTTCCTACTGTTCCTTGCGTTGTCGGATAATTGGGATTCCGGGCATTAGAAACAGGATTAAATATGATTGGAGGATTGGAAGGAAGAATCGTATGCCCAGAAACGGCAATCTAGTCTCTTGTCACGTTCAACCAATAAGACACCGGCGTCGGCATATCGCCTCCCACGACCTTTGCCCTTTCCCCAAGCGGGCATCCCCAGAGAATATATTCGGATGCTTCATAGAGCGGAACAAACTGTTTCTTTGCAGAATTATAAAGAACCGCACCGCTCAAAAGAATTTCATCAGACTCCTCAAACGTAATGTCTTCTCCTTTGTAATACAGATTCAGCACCGTCGCCCTATAAATATACCGAAACTCATATTCTTCCAATACCGAAACTCTCGCAAATACTTCCGGGTACTGCTTCGGATATTCCTCCAGATTTTCCGGTGGGTGAATCCGAACCCTGGCAACAAAAAAGAAATCGTATTTCTGCATATGGTATTTCAACCAAGGGCCATACAAAGCTTCCTCGCTCACAGGATATCCTTCCGGATAAGGATAGGGAATAAACGGGACAGGAGAAACAAAAGAAATACGCTGTCCACTATCTGCAAGCTCAAGAGGTTCCGGTAGCAAAATATCTGCACCTGATGCTGCAACACAAGGATAGGCAGCCCCGAATAGAATAAAAAAAACAATAAAAATGCAAATTCGCTTTTTCATCAAATACCCTCCTTAACTATTGTAAAGATCCCAAACAGCCCGTAACGCAACTCGATCGAAATTCGTAACATGTAAAGAAACATATGGAATACAATTATATTCATTTACCCCTACATAGTTTGGATAAAACCATTGCATTACAGACACTACATTCTGAAATCCCGCAATTGATTCAAAAGGGTGATTTAGATTTAGACTATGCCCCATTTCATGAATAACAACTTTTTTAAAATTCTCTCGCCCAATATCCCATATATAAAAAGTCCCATTCCATTTTCGGAATAGGGAGATTCCGTTTGAATAGTATACAAATTTCCTGTTGTTGGTTTTTGGGGATCATCGATAGCATAAACATTACACTGAATAAGCGAAGGATAAGCGGTGTTCCATTCATCCGCTGCTTCTCTGTAAATTGCAAGCATTTCCGTAGCTGTTAAATTTGTTTGACTCAACGGCTCTAAAGCCGAAGCGCTTATAATAAAATTAATTACAGTTGGCTGTTCCCGTGAGGGAAATACTGCGGGTGTCCAAACACCGGCCCAATTCTTCCCTTGCAATCGCATATCTCCTAAGGTCTGGAACATGTTTTCAAAGTTCCACACCGTGGGGGTTCCCCCGTCTGCAGCCGGAGCTTCCCGCCTCAGCGGGAAGCTTTTTTTCTCCCAACAAGAACAGCAACCGCCGCCAGAACCGCAACTCCGGCCGCCGCCAGGGCCGCCCAGAGGCCGCCGTCCGACGTCTCCCCGTTCAGCAGACGGGCCACCTCCGCGTCGGAAAACCTCCAATAGTCTCTAATATCATAATAGATGTTGTCCGGATTAAAAGGATTGTCTGGACTGTCCGGATCGGACAGCGTATAATAGTACTTCTGGATCACAGCCGCCGCGTTTTCAGTGGCAAAAAACGCCTCGTCATACTCCGGCGACGTCGGGTCCAACTGGGCAAAACCCACGCGTCCCGCTTTGCTGAAAGAATCTACCGGAATAAAAATCCGCGGATCCTCCGGAGGAAGGACGTAAAATACATCATCACGAAATTCATCAGGTTGATACGCGAGGCTCCCTTCCGGGAAATTCAACAAAAGACTGATATAACACAAATCGTTATACTGATAAATCGGACGGGGGATGCCAAAGGAGTAACCGAATATAATACATTCCGACGAATTTTCATACCGATCCGGAGACTCCCATTCCTGAGATTCCTCATTAGCAGTTAACAGGTCCGTCAACAGAATGGTATCCCCTTCCTGAAAAGGGATATTCGCGCCTTTGTAATACAGATTCAACACCTTGGCCTGAAACACATAATAGATTTGCCCATACCAGGGCAATTCTTCATACAACTCATTGTATTTTTCCAGATTCTTGCCGGCCGGCTGCAGTTGCAGCCGGGCTACAAAAAAGTCCGGAGAGCGAAACATCATTTCCTTCAGCTGCAGCACCCAAATTCCGGGGCTTATATTAGGATACTTTTTCTGATCATACCAGCTACCATAAAGAGAAAACTGCAGCCCTCTGAGAGTATCATCATGAATCTGTACCGGCGAAGGCAGCGGAGTTTCGTCTTCCGCGCTGCAGAGCAGCGCAGACAGGAAAAGCAATAGAAAGGCCAGACAGAAACCGCATATTTTTTCATAATATCCCTCCTCAGCCGTTCTGAATTTGCCAGATGGCCCGCAACGCAACCTTGTCAAAATTCGTCGGAACAATTGCCACATAATTTACATGCGTTCCCCGGTCGCCGCCGGTATAGCCCGGGTAAAACCACTCCATAACGGAAACAACATTTGAAATCATTATGCTGATCGCAAAGGGATGGCCCAGATTCAAGCTATGGCCCATTTCATGAATAACCGTTTTTTGGAACGCGACCGCTCCCTTATTCCAGAGATTTAAATATCTGGACGGATCATGATTCAATTTTATGGTTCTAGGGGTTCCGGCCTCTGTTTGACCTAAATAATCTTCGTCCATAACGGTAGTCACAACTTCGATCCGGCAAATTACCCCCGGGGTAGTAATCGTTTCTCCTTCCCGGTACACGTGACATTCGATCCGTTCCGGATACACGCCGTTCCAATAATTTGCCGCAGTCACATAGATCTGGAACATCTGGTCGGCGGTTTCATTTGAAAGCGGGGCTAGCGCCTCGTCGGTCACCACATAATTCATCACCAGATACGCCCCCGGAGAAACCGGAAACGCCACAGGCGGGGAACTGGCTTCTTTTTCATTTGCATGCCAATACATATTATTCCCCAGCATCTGGAACATATTTTCAAAGTTCCACACCGTGGGGGAAATCGCCGTCCGCACCCGGAGATCTCCATTCACCAGACACAGGTAGTAGAACGGGAACGCCGCGCTGCGAAGCTGGTATCCGCTACTGGCGGAAACCAGTTCCCAGTACTGCCCCAGATAGACATCTCTGGAGGAGTCTCCCGTACGGGACTGAAGTTCAAGCTGGGTATAATCCTGAATCGTCAGCTGCACGGGATAGGTTCCGTTATTATGCCCCGAACCGCGCAGATTTCTATGGTATAATAGCCGTTTTTCTGTTCCAGATACCAAAGTTGACGGCCATCTTTTGGTTGATCAAGGGTCGTGATCGAAGCTTTGGAATTTGCCACATTTAGATACATGCCGGCGGCAGAAATCCGATATACATTTTTGTCGCTAAGAGCGGTTGGCGTCTTGGAAGCTAACACCCGAACGGACAGGGTATCCACCGTTCCGTTGCAGGTAATCCGTATGGAAACCGGGCTTGCGGACGAAGCCAGGGCCGTCAAAACACCGTTGGAGGACACCGAAACCACCGAAGAATTGGTGGAGGTCCAGCTTACATTCCCGCGGCTGACGCCCTCGGCTAAATCCAGCGCCGGCGTCACAGATTCTCCCTGGAAAAGCGTGATGGTCTTTTCCGGAAAGGACGCGTAACGGAAATAAAGAGACAGCACCGGACGATAGCTGGCATAGGCCGCCTGCATGGAATAAAAATACTTTGCTCGAAGATAATCCTGCATATTCAGGTTGGAAACTCGCACGCCCCGGGCAGGACTATCTTTTTTGGAAATACTTTCACTTTTCCAGGCGCGGAACACCTCCACCAGAGAAAGGTCAAAGCGCGCCAAATAGGACATCGTGGGACATTCGATAATGGAAGTTGGCGTATTGGCTACGCAGTTAGCACTGTCATAAAAAATATCCCAGTTAGGCTCCGACTCCGACCAATCAGTATACATTAAATACAATCCCCGTTCCGCATTCTGTTCTCCCTGTACCATCGGCCCCAGATTTGTCAGCGTCAGATCCGCCCGGGTAATCTGATTTTTCCCCAGGCTCTGATAAACGCTGTTATTGCTCAGACTGGGGAATGCAATCAGAAAATGATTGCTCGAACATCCGTATCCGTCTATACTTTCATAATTCAAACCCGCAACATTCGATGCAGAATAACCAGACATTCCCTCACAGCCATAATCCAACAGGGGATCGATAATTCCGGTAAAGGTAATGGGACTGACCGCCATTGTAGCTGTCACCGGAGAGGAAGTGCCGACAGACAGAAATCCGGAAGGAAACGCTGCCGTAAGAATACAATCGCCCGCCTCGTCGGTTTCCAGGGCAAGCGTTCCCAGCGCCGTCCGGCCTGCGCCGTCGGTCACCTCCGGCAAAGAAATTCGCATCCGATGAACACCGGAGGCATCGGTCAATACGAGGGCTCCACCCCAAAACATTGGCGTCAGACCTTCGGCGTCCAGCCGGAAGGAAATGGTTTCCATCCCAGGGAAGGCGGACATGACCACCTGCTGCAGGAGACCGTCCACCGAAGGCGCGGTCAGCAGCGATACATTTTGCGCAAAAGCATTTTCATAAAGCATTGCCTGATCCCCCACCGGTACCCCAATCGGATCCCGGACAGAATGCAGAGGGGACCGGACCGGCAGTCGCGGGGTCAGGGAAACTGTATACTGTCCGTCGCTGACCGAAGCGCCGCCAGCCGCCGATGCCGCAACGCGGGTAATGATATTATTTTGCAGCGTCTCATACGCCGTATTTCCGGAAACGGCAGAAAGAACATTGCTTTTATCCCGCACTTCCCCGGTTGCCGCATCCCGATATTTAATATCATAAGGAAACACATACAGCGTCGCCGAACCGTCCCGGTTCAGAAACAAAGCGGAATTCAGGGCATCGGGATCTTCCTCCTCGTACAGCCGCCGTACGTGCCCCTTTGTCAACGCTTCGGAATAAACCATGGTTTCCGGCAGGTCGGCGGAGGTCATCTGCAATGGAAGAATTACTTCTTCCGCTGCGGAAATTTCCTCCGAAAAAGTAGGGTCCGCCGCTGCAGCCGTCGGAAGAGCGGCGCAGAGCAGACCAAATATAAAGAAAACAGCCAAAGAAAGTGATACCTTCTTTTTCATGGAAATCTTTTCCTTTTTTACATTATAGCATAGAACAATCCACCATGTCAATAAGCAATAATAAACAAAAAAGGAAATCTTGACTTGTGAAAAATAAACAAAAGCATTTCCTACACTTTTTTTGAAGAGTTCCGATCCAAAATATAATTTAGGATTCTGCGGGTTTTCTCGTCTGCCGCCAAATATTTTCGGCGGAACCGCGCCCAGTCGCCAGACTCTTCTTCAACGTCGTCCGCGCACCGCAGGGCGGTTTTTCCTTCCAGATAAGCCACCGAAACGCCCAGATATTCCGCAATCCGGGGCAGCTTTTTCAAATAAGACCGGTTCTTCCCGCTTTTCCAGTCGGTAAAGACGCTGCAGGCAATGCCAAGAAAACGGCACAGTTCCCGCTGTGTCCTATGCTGCCGGGCCAGTTCCTTTACAATCCGTGTCAGAGTCTCACTCACTCCCATTCGCCTCCTTTTTTTGATTTAAAACAGTTTCCCAAAACCGTCAGAAACACTTGTTTTCGGCAGACTTATTCCGAATCCTGTTTCGGAGGTCCGCACCGGCGAAAACAATCCGCGGTTTGGTATAAAATATTCTTGCATTCTTCGGCAAGACCGGTCAGGCATAAATATTCTCTGTCCTCGATTCCGGCCAGATAGTCCAACGTCACATTAAACTGACGGGACATCTCTACTAGGGACGCGAGAGAAGGAACGGACAAACCCATCTCCCAACCGTTCACGCTTCCCCGAGTAGTTCCCAATCTTTCTGCAAGTTCTTTTTGTGTCCACCCGTGTTTTTCCCGTAGATATTGGATTCGGCTCGCAACATCAAACACCATGGCAATTTCCTCTTTCTTTGGCGTAAATCAAAAAAGCCAATAATTTCACATTAAAATCCCTTTCTAAATTTCAAAAAAACACAATATACATTTCATCATTATTATAACCTATCTTAAAAAACAAATAAATATCAATATTGAAATATGTTTATCATTTATGATAAAGAATTTTGCAATTCCTCTCTTTAAAAACAGGACGGAACCTCTTTCCAATGGATAACATAGGATAGAACAGACCTTTTTCGGGAGGATATTTATGAACCAATTAAAGCAACCTATTGTAATCCTCGGAGGAGACCGAAGGCAGAAGGCGGCAGCGGAAGAGCTAATCCGCCGAGGCTATCCGGTTCAGACCCGGGAACTGGAACCGGGTGGACCGGACTGGCGAGCCGAAGCCGCCGGAGCAGACATTCTTTTGCTTCCAGCCCCCTGTACCCGAGATAATGTTTGCCTATTTACCCCCCTGTCGGATAGCAGGGTAGAATTAAAAGAACTAGGTGCGCTGCTGCGTCCAAGCACACTGGTTATCGGCGGAAAACTGGAAACCCTGCCGGCAGAACAGGTCTGCAAAGAAGATCTGCTGACCCGGGAAGATTATCAGTGGAGAAACGCCGTTCCCACCGCGGAAGCCGCCCTAGCACTTGCGTTAGAACAACGCCAGAAAACACTGCATACCAGCCGGTGTCTTGTTATCGGCGGTGGAAGAATTGGTCAGGTGCTATCCCGACTGCTGCAGGCTCTGGGGGCGATTGTGTGTGTAAGCGCACGTAAATCAGCGGATTTAGCCCGAACCGAGGCCCTGGGCATGGAAGCATACCGCACCGAACAAATCAGAGATATTGCGGATCGGTTCGACCTAATTTTTAACACTGTCCCGGCGCTAGTACTGGACCGCAGAGTCTTAGAACGGGTTTCCGACCAATGCATTATTTTAGATCTTGCATCCGCACCCGGCGGTACGGACCGATTGGCGGCGGAAGCATTCGGCCGGACCGTAATTTCCGCACCGGGCCTTCCGGGAAAGGTCACCCCTATCACGGCCGGCATCATTGTTGCTCGAACCGTCGATGAAATTATTCACTCCACAAACGGAAGGAAGAACACTCATGGACAATAAGTCCTTGGCCCGGTCTCCGGTAAGGCTGGGCTTTGCTATGTGCGGCTCGTTCTGCACATTTCAACCGGTATTGGAACAAATGGAACGGCTGGCGTCGGACTATGAAATCCAGCCGATTCTTTCCGAAACCGCATACACAACCGATACCCGCTTTGGCACAGCGGAACACTTTCGAATCCAAATCGAGGGGTATTGTAACAAAAAAATCCTTCATACCGTCCGGGAGGTAGAACCCATTGGACCGAAAGAATTGCTGGACCTGCTCCTGATCGCCCCCTGCACCGGAAACACGCTTGCAAAGCTAGCCAATGGAATTTCAGACTCTCCGGTAACCTTGGCCGCAAAAGCTCATCTGAGGAACAGCCGCCCAGTGGTGATTGCAGTTTCCTCTAACGATGCTCTCAGTGCCAATGCAAAAAACCTTGGCCAGTTGTTGAACACCCGGCATCTTTTTTTCGTCCCTTTCCGACAGGACGACCCAAAACAGAAACCTGCATCGCTGGTGGCAGACATGTCCCGCATTCCAGAAACCATTTCCCTAGCACTGCAGGACATCCAGATTCAGCCTCTGCTGGTCTGCTGAAATAAAAAAATGACCCGCTATGACGCTGTCATAGCGGGTCATTTTTCCACGACACTATATAAAAATATCTCCGAAACGCAGATCCATGGAACAAAGCAGTTCTGCTCCACGGTACAAATCCATACGGACAATGCCGCCCCCTTCCCTATTCACCTGTCGGACGGCCTCGGGGGCCACCGTCAAAGCGGTGGAAATGTCTTCTTCCGGCGAAAGCGTTACCTTTACCAACTTTCCCTCCCGGTAGCCAAACATCTGTGTCTCGCAGGGGCCAAGAAACTGTTCCAACTCATATTTCAGTTTGAACAGCGTCAGTTCCTCTTCTAGGGTTTCGGCTCGTCGCTCGAAAGGAAGTGGCGCAATTCCAATATTTTCTTTTTCATACCAATAAAGCAACTGATGCCTTCGGTCCCGAGCCTCCACCCATAGATCCCGGGGCTGCCGGGAACTGAGGCGCACCCGCTGTACTGTTTCTGCAACGCAGAACAGCGCTTCCGAACGGGAAGAGGCAGGAAGCGTCACCACCAGACAGTCTCCTTCCCATTCCACCGAAGACGGCGCAAGGTCTTCCAGCAGCGCCAAAAAATGTCCGACTGGCAAAGGCGGAACCAGCAACAGCGACAGGAACACAGTTATCGCCCCGACTGCGAATACCGCAGCCAATCGTAAAATCAATTGTTTCATCGGTCTTATCCTTTCCCTGTTTCGTATGTTTTCGGCATCGTTCCGGAAAATATCCTTTTATATTATTATAATAGCATAATTTTTTTTCAGAGTCAATAGGAGAACAAGGGAAAGCGATGACTTTTCTGTCGAAATTTTTTATAGATCCGACAGCAGGTTCCGACCTTCTTTGCGCCAGAAATGCGTTATACTATAGCTACATACAACATCAGGCCCTTTGCGGACAACCCTTCAAAGGGCAAAACGGTCACGCACAAGGAGGAAATACCTGTTCCATGAAACTAAAAATTCGTTCCTTATCCTCTCCCGCAGCCTCGCTGCAAAAAAAAATACTTACTTGCTCCTTCCAGATTATTCTGGGATTTCTTTTCTCCAACATTGTTCTTTCCCGCGGCATTTTACCCTTCGGCGTCGCCTTTGCGGCCAACAGCGGCCCCTTCGGCCTGGCTGGTACGCTGGCAGGGTACATTGCCGGGGGCAGGGACGTGCTCCGCTATGTCATTGCCGCCTCAGTAGCCGGATGCGCCAAATACCTTTTGGGAGCCATGATGGAAATCGACCGGGGAATGACTTGCTTCTTATTCAGCCTGTGGGGAACCATGCTGGGAGGGCTGGCAGGATTCTTTTTCAGTGACTATACTTTTTCCGAAAATCTTCGGTTTATGCTTAGCGGCCTCATTAGCGGAACCCTGGCATATATGTTCAGCATGGCCCTTGATGCCATGTCAGACCGTCCAAGAGGAAACGCAGCCTTGCGATATGTGTGTTTTACTGTTTCAGCAGCGGCGGTTCTTCTCGGAATTCTTTCCTTTGGAGGCATGTGGGTTTACGCCGCCCAGATTTTGACTTTTTTCCTGCTCCTTTGCATCGGCTTCCGGTGCACCATAACCTATGCTGTCACCACCGCGGCGCTAATCGGACTTTCTTTTTGCTTTTACAACCCGGAATACGCCTATCTGACCGGAATTTTGCTTTTGGGAGCAATTTTGTCCGGCCTACTGAAGCAATTAGGAAAATACGCCGTTTTCGGTTGTTATGCCGGAGCAGTTCTTTTGCTGTCATTTTATTTTGAAGACACCTCCCGGATTTTGCTTTGCCTGTTCAGTCTTTTACTGGCCGGTATCGCCTACCTAGCCCTTCCCCGAAAAACAACTGAACGGTTTTTGCGCTATGTAACACCAGTCAGCCGACCCGCAAATCCGGTATTTCGGAAACGGGAAGGACTGCGCCGATACATTTTTCAAAAAAAACTTCTCCGCCGGACAGTGGAACCGGAAGAAAATTCTTATACCTATATTTGCGGAAAATGCAGGAAAAAGCTACTGTGCTGGACCAAAAATTACGACCACACCTGGGAAAATTTTCGCCAGCTAAAACAAACCTTCCAGGAGCCGACCGCGGAGATTCCCGATTTTTTTAACCGGGAGTGCATCAAAAAAGACAGTATTCTGCGGCACTTCCGTCATTTAAATGCCGCCGAAGGAGGCTATAGTATCAGCTGTGCAAAGGCCTTTGCCCCCAAGCAAGGTGAAGAGCGGTGTGGAGACACAGCAGGAGGGTTTCGGACCGAAGATCACCGCTACGTACTGAGCATCACAGACGGCATGGGTACCGGAAAGGCCGCAGCAGGGCAAAGCCAGCGAACTACCCGGATGCTGCGAACCCTGACAGAACATGGCTTATCCCAGGAAGACATTCTCAAATTAATTAATCAGGAACTTCTGAAAAGCAAAGAAGAAACAGTGCTTGGCGTGGACATCGCAGCGGTAGACCTGGTAACCGGTCAGTGTGAACTATTCAAGGCTGGGGCCGCCCCTACCTACATTCTCCGGGGGGAACACGTATACGAAATTGGCTCTTCTTCCCTTCCGGTAGGCATTCTGGAGCAGTCAGATTTTGAGCACGATTCTTGTTTACTACGGGAAAACGATTATTTAATTCTGGTTTCCGACGGAATTCTGGGACAGGATGCAAAATGGCTGAGCGAATTTCTCAACCGAAAGGGAACACAGGCAACCGACTGCGTTACCCTGGCCGACTGGATTTTGGAAGAGGCAAAAAAGGAAGGGAAAAATTCCAGAGACGATATGACAGTGGTCACGGCACAACTAAAAAAAGCGGCGTAATGCCAACGACGGAGGGAAGTATATTCCCTCCGTTAATTATTATAAAAAGTTCACATCCAACCCTGTATTTGCCATATTTTTTTTACATTTATATGTTATGATAAAAAAAAAAGAAAGGGAATAGAAATGATTATTACAACATTTCGACGAAGGGAAAAAAAATTCCTGCTCAACCGGGAGCAAACCAAATTTCTCATGCAGGGCATTGTCCCTTACACCGAACCGGATTCTTATAGCCGTTCCGAAAATGGATATCGAATTTGCAGCCTGTATTTTGATACCCCGGATAACTGGATTATTCAACGAAGCTTGCAAAAACCGCCCTACAAAGAAAAGCTTCGGCTACGAAGTTATGGAACAGCAAACGAACACACCCCTGTATTCTTTGAACTAAAAAAAAAGTTCAAGGGAGAGGGAGTTAAACGTCGGGTGGTACTGCCGCTGGGAGAGATTCAGCGCTTCTGGACCACCGGACAACTGCCGGAAAATCTCAGTTACATGAACCGGCAGGTACTCAATGAAATTGAATATTTTCGGCAATTACACCCGAACCTTAGTCCAGTGATTTACATCGGCTGCGACCGGCGGGCGTTTTTTGCAAAAAATAACCCGGAGCTACGCATCACCTTTGACCGGAATATTTTGACCCGCAGAGAAAAGGTCAACCTAACCGATGGGCACTTTGGGACGCCACTTTTGGAAGAAGGGCAACAGCTCATGGAAGTCAAAGTTTCCGACGCATTCCCTCTTTGGCTGGCAAATCTGCTCAGTCAGGCACAGGCCTATACCACCGGTTTCTCCAAATACGGCAAAGAATATGAAAGGATGATTTCCCATGTTTGATAGAATTTTTACAACTCAAATCGGAACCACCCTTAATTTTACCTCTGCACTTATTATTATTTTTTCCGCTTTGGGACTTGGACTGCTTGTTAGCTTGGTTTACATTTTTGCCAATCGCAAATCAGGATATACGACAAATTATGTGATTACCCTGGCGCTCATGCCAGCTATTGTCGCTGTAATTATTCTTTTGGTAGGAAGCAATGTCGCAAGGGCACTAAGTCTGGCAGGAGTTTTTTCTCTGGTTCGCTATCGCAGTGAGCAGTCCAGCCCCAAGGATATTGCTTATACCTTTTTTGCAGTTGCCGCCGGGGTAGCCTGCGGTATCGGCTATATTGCGATAGGTCTTCTGTTCACAATAATTATCGGTGCGGCCGCCATTGTTCTGGAACGACTTCGCTTTGGCTCTCGGGCAGCCGATTGCGACCTTCGACTGAAAATTTCCGTGCCAGAAGATATGAATGTCAAGGGTGCATTTGATGACATTCTAACCGAAAACACCCGCAGTTTCCAGCTTCAGGAGGTACGCTCCTCCCAATTCGGAACATTATTTGAGTTGATTTACCGGCTTCATGTAACTCCGGACTTCGATCAAAAGGAATTCCTGGATAAGTTGCGCACCCGTAACGGAAACCTAAACATCTCTCTGACCTTGTATGGGGAACCCAAAAAGAAATAAAGTACAGCCGTTCGGCAACGCCGGACGGCATATTTTTATGGGACACGAAAAAAATAGAATACAACAAGAATTTTTCGGGGAAATTTATACTCACGTAATATCATGGAGGAGATTCAAGTGCGAAATGAACGTGAAATGTTGGATCTGATAATTGGCACAGCGGAAAAGGACGATAGAATCCGCGCTGCTTATATGAACGGTTCCAGAACAAACCCGAACGCAAAAAAGGATATTTTTCAGGACTATGATATTGTTTATGTTGTAAAAGAAAATAAACCGTTTTATGAAAATGAAGCATGGATTGATGTTTTTGGAGAAAGAATGTATATGCAGTGCCCTGAAAAAGTAGACAAAAGTTTTGGGCTGGAGGTTGATTTTGACAAATGCTTCGGATGGCTGATACAGTTTAAAGACGGAAACAGACTTGATTTGCATGTTATACCGGTCCAAGAATCAATTGTAATTGCAGATAAATTGTGTATTATTCTGCTTGATAAAGATCACATCTTGCCATCCATACCACCGCCCTCCGATAAGGATTATTGGATAAAAAGGCCAACGCAGGACGCATTTTCCGCTTGCTGCAACGAATTCTGGTGGTGCCTAAATAATGTAGCAAAAGGGTTATGGCGGGAAGAAATTCTCTATGTGCAAAAGGAATATTATGAAGGAAGCCATGCTCAATTGGTTCAACTGTTAGACTGGAAAGCCGGTTACGATTACGGGTTTCACATATCCACCGGAAAAGCTTCCAAGGATTTGAAAAAGTATTTGCCGGAAAATCTATGGAATAAATTTTTAGAAACATATATTAATGGAAAATTAAACGATGTTTGGAAAGCCGTATTTATTATGTGTGATTTATTCCACGATACAGCGTCTGAATTGGGAACACTTTTCGGATATCCCTATAATGCAGAAGAAGAAAATGCAAGCGTTCAGTTCCTAAAACACGTATATACACTGCCCAAAGACGCCGCAGCAATTTTTTAAAATTATTCCTGCACAACAGCATATCCAAGCAACATTTATAATAATGAAGCGCCGAAGACCCACAAAAGTCTTCAGCGCTTCATTATTGTTTTTTTTGCAAAAGCTTTTTGCAACAAGAGTACCGCAGGGACGGTCAACACCCCACCGATGAGTGCGGTAATCAGCTGAGGAGTAGCAAACATGGCAGAAAACTTTTCCATCTGAGGAGCTTTAATAATACCCGCATTTAGAAACAATGGTAGAATTCCCTTGGACAATCCGAGCCACAAAAACAAAAATTTGGCAATGGCACCGATAACAATCCCAACAACACCCTGCACTGTTCCCCAAAGCGTGCGAACTGTAAAACCCCGATGCCCAATGGCCCAGGCAACTGTCACATAAATTAAATTGCCCACGGCAATAAAAGGAACAAGCTGAAGGAGTGCCGGTCCGATTCCAAACAAAAATGCAAAAAAGGGAGATAACAGTGCAACCGTCAGGCCCGACCAAATTCCGCTTAGAAAAACCGCAAGCAAAAGGATCAGATTCACACAAGAACCAGTTACCAATTGCCCCGCAGGGGCCGTAATACCCTGTAAAACCACTAAAAGCGCAATTAGAATCCCGGTACGCACAATCCATAAGATTCTTTGATTTAATTTCATTTCTTATTCATCCTTTCTTTTGTTTAGTATACCACAAAATTCCAAAAAAATATATTGCAAATGCAACAAAAACCCGGAACACCGGGTTTTTGTATTTCATTTAAATTGCCTTTAACCGTACTACTGGTGGAACATAGTTCCGAAAAAACTCGCCAAAACACCTTTTAATTAAAGCATGCCCAGCTTTTGCCGGATGAATCCCGTCAATGCAGAATAGCTCGGAAAATTTCCTTTCCTCCAAAAAAGCGTGGCGTACATTGATATAAGCAGTCGCTGTTTCCCAGGCAATCCGCTCCAGAATTCCGGCATACATTTCCTGGAACCGATAAATCCGGTTTGTATCGCCCAACCATTCCAGAATTGCAGCCCGGGATAGACCGGTCCGGGTAATCCAAGAAAGATACCGATCGGAATCTAGGGGCGTCATAGACATAATTACTGGAACAATTCCCTGGCTTTTGAGCGCACGGATCATTTTTCGCCACAGCTGCTCAAACAAAGACGGGGAGGTTACCGGGTCGTGAGACACCGCCGGAGCCTCGGAAATTTCCTTCCAATTGAAATTACAGTCATTTCCGCCATATTCCAGCACCACCACGTCGCAGTCCATGCCCTGTTCCAAGGCCCGCTCCAAAAGAAGACTGCCCCGCTGTACTGTACAGCCAAAGCGAGACTGATTTTCAATCTCACCGCCAAATTCTTTCCGAAACAGAGCTACACTGTTTTCCGGTAGTGTCATGTACCGCCCCGCATCCTGATCCCAGGTAACGCCTCGCAGAATTGAATCTCCATAAATTTGAATTTTTTTATCCAATCTTTTTTCCATAGTCACATTCTCCATCAAATGAATTGCTTTATCTAGTTTCTAAAACTATTATAAAACATTTTAATCATCTTGTCAAGTAGAAATTCCAATTTCATTTTGACAGTTTTTTGATTTTTTTCTTTACACAGTCAGAACAGTTGCAAAATTTCTAAAAATGTGCTATAATATCAGTATCTCCGTTTTTATTCTTTTTACACAAATGAAACCGAAGAAAGGAACCCTTTTTTCTGCAAGGGTGGTAATTGGTATGACTACGGATGTTTTACAGAAACTTAGCCAGCTTCGTGCCCTGTTGCAAAGCAGCCGGCTTCCTTTTTGGAAAGAATTGCCGGAAATTGACCTCTATATGGATCAGGTTATTGTTTTATCCGAAAAGTATTTGGGAGCATTTTTTCCGGAAGACACGAAAAAACCACTGACGCCGGCCATTGTAAACAACTATGTAAAAATGGGTGTTATTCCGTCGCCTAACAAAAAGCGTTACACCAGAGAACACCTAGCCCGGCTATTCATGCTCTGCATTCTCAAGCAGGTGCTATCGGTTTCAGCCTCCGGAGCACTGCTTGCCGACGAACTGAAAAGACGGCCGATTGATCAGGTGTATGACCGCTTCTGCGAAACCCAGGCAGCTCTCGCAGCACGCACACTGGATTTGACGGAACAAGAACTGATGCATTGGGAAGAAGACGGCGGATCACCGGAAATGGCCATTGCCCTCAGAGCTAATTTGGAAAAAATGCTGGCGGAACGCCTTCTCCCTGTTCTCATGCCAACAGAACCGGAACCGTCCAAAAAGAAACGCAAAGAAACGAACGAGCTCACGGCTGAGGCTGAATCTCAATAACATTCCCACTCACGGATACCGCACCAGTAGAGCACTTCAAAGGCGTAAAAGGAAATGGGTTTGTCCATCATCACATCTGCAAATTTCAAATATTCTTCTTTCGTCCAAAAGAGCATTTCACGGTTTTTCTTTTTACCCATACTGCCTGACTTCTTGCAGGGATTTTCTTTTAGGTTGTAATACCTGACAGCGTGATTGAATATCGCTGATAGCTGATTGTGAATGGTTTTCAGATATACAGGCGAATACTGCTTTCCGTTCTCGTCTTTATGATTGATGAGTTCGTTTTGCCAAGTGATAATTTGCTGTGCGGTGATGTTACACATCTTCAGCTTCCCGAAGTAGGGAATGAGTTTTGTCTGAATAATATGCTCCTTCGTTGCCCAAGT
>CALXAO010000012.1 GCA_944386295.1 uncultured Clostridia bacterium
GCGGGTCGTCTTGTCTCCCACGCCCCCGACACTGTGTTTGTCAACGGTGTTTGCAGACCCGGAAAGGTCTACCATGGTACCGGAACGGGCCATGCCTATTGTCCGAAGTTCTGTTTCACGGGCAGTCATCCCATTGAGAAAAATTGCCATTAACAGGGCTGCTGTTTGCTCATCTGGAATTTTTCCCGATACGCAGCCATCCAGAAAAAAAGAAATTTCTTTTTCGGTCAGTGTTCCACGATCCCGTTTCTTTTGAATAATATCATACATTCTCATAATACATTTTTCTTTTCCGGTGAAAAGCTTTGGGAAGTAGTTCTTTCAATTGAAACGCTTGTGGTTTTGCGGCTGTTCCCAGAACAATCCGAAATTCTTCTGTACAAAACTCAGCCATTACCTGTCGGCAGACGCCGCATGGCGGAAAATTCTGGTCGGGCTCTGTTTCTGTGCCGCCGGAAACCGCAATGGCTGTAAAGTTGCGTTTTCCTTCACTGATAGCTTTTGCAAATGCGACCCGTTCTGCGCAAAGGGAAGGCGAGTACGCCTCGTTTTCTATATTACATCCGAGATAAATAGTTCCGTCAGTGCAAAGCAACGCCGTTCCTACTCGGCAGCCAGAGTATGGTGCGTATGCCCGGCTTCGCGCCTGTTCTGCTTGTTTTATTAATTCGATATCGGTCATCAGTTTCCCTCCTTAAATATAGTCTATGACAGAATAAAAAGAATATCCGGCAAATAGTAGCCGGATAAAAGTGTTACTGAGGTTCGTTTTGAGAAAAGTGCTTGTTGACAAAATTGTCCAGCGCATCAATGCGAAGAGATTTTCCCTTCAGGGCAAAGAAACCAAGCGCTAACAATAGCAGTTTTTCAGCTAATTTCAGAACAGAATTAATTAACGTGATCATTCTGGATAAAATGGAAAAACTGAATCCTTTTCCAAATACAGAAAAAACATCATCCAACAGATTAATTGCATCCGGAACTAAGCCAATGAGTGCAATTACTACAGAGAATGTAACACAGATGGTTACGGCTTTGACTACGGTTTGTTTCAGCCACAAATTCTCTTCTTTCCATAAAATGTACCCTGCCAGAACCAGAAGAACCAGATATCCGCCAAATAATCCCATAAAATACGTGAGGGCTGCTGCTATACTAACAGAAATGCCCAGTTTTGTTTTTGTTTCCATGTTTTTTCCTCCTTAAATATTATGGTAAAAAAGAAACGCATTTTCAAGTCCGCAAGTCAGAATCGTATGATTTTATTTGCTGTCGGAATTGTTTTTGTGCTTCTTTTACTTCTTTAGCTGTTGGAATAGAAGGGGCCGCACCTTTCCGTGAGACCGCAAGAGCTGCTGCAACTGCAGCTGTTTCCAGACAAAAATCAGGAGAGAGATGGTTTATATAGTTTGCCAAAAAATATCCGGTAAAGGTGTCTCCTGCGGCGGTAGTATCTACTGTAGGCACTGAAAAAATTGGCTGAAAGGTCTGTTTGCCCTTTTCGGACAAAATAGCGCCATCTTTTCCCAAGGTCAGAAGCAGAGTTGGAATTTGCAGATCTCGGTGCAGTCGGGTAAGAATTTCTGTCGGTGTTGAAACTCCGGATAATTCCTGGCCTTCAATTTCATTGAAAATCAAGCAGTCTGTCAATTCCAATGCTGCATTTCGAACGGTATCTGTAATTGGCGACGGATTTAGGGCAATCTGCAGTCCCTTTTCGTGGGCGAAACGGAGTAACTGGGGCAGTCCGTTGATTTCATTTTGCAGCAGTAGCCAATCTCCCGGTCCAAACGGTTCCAGAACCTGCTGAATCATTTGTTCTGTGATGCTACCATTGGCGCCGTGAAACAGAAGAATACCGTTTTCTCCCTTGGGGGTGACCTGTATAACGGCATGACCGCTGGGAAGATCATCACATATTTGAATGAAATCTGTGTTGATTCCCCATTGCTCCAGTAATTCTTTTAAAAAGATGCCGTCAGCACCGATTTTGCCGGCGTGAAAAACGTTTGCCCCCGCTTTTGCTAGTGCTAAAGACTGATTCAGACCTTTTCCTCCAGGAAATTGTTCTCTATGCTGCGACGCCAGGGTTTCTCCTGCCCGGACAAAATGCTCTACCTGATAAACTGTGTCAATGTTCAGTGATCCAAAGTTCAAAATGCGCATATTTTATTTCCTTTTCATCAACTCATCGATTGGTTCTAATTTTTTGTGCTGCTCTTTCTGCTGTTCCGGAAAGGAAAATCCGGTATGTGGAATTCGGTAAATCCGTCCGCTACGGCGTCCGTTTTTTCCGGCTTGTGCGGTAGCTAAAAATGTTCCGTTACCAACACAGGCCAATCCTTCTGCAGAATAAAATGAATATTGCTCCTTAATCGTTTGCAAATCTTTGTTCAGACAGTACAAATTCGTAAACAAATTCCAAGGAATACTGAAAAATCAGTAGATTAGCGTAATCCGGAGCAGACATGTGGCAATCTGTAGTTTTCGTTCTCCGGTTTCCGGGGCTTTTCCGATGGTAATACCGTCAATAAGGGGCGTGGACATTGTAAACTTGGACGGAAAAGGAGGCCCCGTCGTCCAGCGGTGTCTTGGAATCGGCTGTCCCATCATGGAGGCAGAAATTTTACTGTCGTAATAATCAATATTACTCATATGTCCTCCGGTAACCGGGGTAAATGCCAGAATTGTACCTTCCTAGTTTGTTTTTACCATGCTGTCGGAACTGAAGGTCGAAAGATGCAGCAATCCCCTGCAAATGTTTGTTTTGTCCGAAGACCATTGCTATAATGTTTCACGTTCTTATTATGTATGAAAAAAAGATCGGAACAAGCGTTAGACTTGCTCCGATGTGGCGGAGAAGGCGAGATTCGAACTCGCGCACCGATTTCTCGACCTACACCCTTAGCAGGGGCGCCTCTTAACCAGCTTGAGTACTTCTCCGTATTTCTCATTGTGCTTATTTATTATACTAAATTTTCGCGCATTTGTCAAGAGGAAGAGTATTACATTTCTATGAAGTTCCAATTATTCAAAGGGATCGAGTTCAATACGCTCCCGGATCATTGGATAGACTGACAGGTTGTTTTGTTTGTCACAGCAGGCCAGAAAAACTTCTTTTTCGGAAGAGTATCCTTGAGTTTGCAATTGTTTTTTCAGCCAAGTCTCATTGTTTCCGGTGCGTTTGAGGTTTTTGCTCATAATATGACCGTCCAGAATAACATTAGTCAGAAGTGCTTCTTCCCGGACCTGTAAGGACAAATCATTTGGGGTTGCTGGGTGGAAATCAGATCGCAGGAGAATACTGAGCGCACCATTTGCTTCCAAAATAACGGTCCGGAGTTGAGATAAGTCAAATTGTCCTTGACACCGACAGAGAGCAAGAAAGTCACTGATATCCAAACGAGCTTTTTTCAGGTTTTCCCGGTACAGCTTTCCGTTGTCGTACAATAGAATGGGCCTGCCTACAACAATTTTTCTCCAGGCAACCCATTTGGATGTAGTATATGAAAGCAAATATCCTATGCCTGCGTAGATTGCCATGGCTGTAATTCCTTCAATCGGATTCCTGTCAATTTCCGTTGCCATTTCTGCGGCAATGGAGCCAATAGTAATGCCGGTTACATAATCAAACATATTCAACTGCGAAATTTGTTTGTTTCCCATTAGCTTTGTCAGCAGAAATAAGACAACCAGAGATAACAGTGACGTCAAAATCACATGAATAAAGTTCAGAAAAATCACTCCTTTGTGTTCATTATGAGCGCTTTTTTCTGAAATATGCAAAAAGGCCGGCCTTCTGAAAGAAAGCCGACCGAAGCAGAACTTCAACTACTTCAGCTCTGCAAAATATTTGATAGTTCGGACCATTTGGCTGGTATAGCTGTTTTCATTGTCATACCATGCAACGACCTGTACCTGATAGGTATCGTCATCGATCTTAGTTACCATAGTTTGCGTTGCATCAAACAGGGAACCATAGGTCATTCCGATTACATCGGAAGATACGATCGGATCCACATTGTAGCCAAAGCTGTCAGATGCCGCAGCCTTCATGGCAGCATTAATACTGTCTGTGGTAACATCCTGTCCTTTTACAACTGCAACCAAAATGGTGGTAGAACCGGTGGTAACGGGGACTCTCTGGGCAGATCCGATCAGCTTGCCGTTTAGCTCAGGGATGACTAGGCCAATAGCTTTGGCTGCGCCGGTGGAGTTTGGAACAATGTTTGCGGCGCCGGCACGGGCTCTTCTCAGGTCACCCTTTCTGTGGGGGCCGTCGAGAATCATCTGGTCTCCGGTATAGGCGTGAACTGTGGTCATAATTCCGGAAACTACAGGATATTTGTCGTTGAGGGCCTTTGCCATGGGGGCAAGGCAGTTAGTGGTGCAGGACGCAGCGGAAATGATCTTGTCCTCTGTCGTCAAAGTGTTTTCGTTAACAGAAAATACTATGGTTTTCAGGTCTTTTCCTGCGGGAGCGGAGATTACAACTTTTTTTGCTCCGGCGTTGATGTGCGCCTGACTCTTTTCCTTGCTGGTATAGAAACCAGTGCACTCCAAAACAACGTCTACGTCATAGGCTGCCCAGGGGCAGTTGTTGGCATCTTTTTCCGCAAAAATTTTAATTTCTTTTCCGTCTACAATAATGGAATTTTCTGTCGATTTCACCTCGTGACCGTAACGGCCCTGTGCGGTGTCATACTTGAGAAGATGAGCCAGCATATCCGGACTAGTCAGATCATTGATAGCAACGACTTCATAGCCTTCTGCAGCAAACATCTGACGGAATGCAAGACGGCCAATTCGACCGAATCCGTTAATTGCAACTTTTACAGACATGGTATTGATTCCTCCTAAGAAATATATAATCTTATTATATACTAAAATTGTGTCATTCGCAAGATGTTTTCCTGATTTTCCCGTCAAATGAATAAGAAAAGGTTTTCAAAATATATTGTCTTGAATTGGTATTTTTGCACAGAACTCGGATAGAATTACATATTGTCAGAATTCTGCTTGTCCTTTTTGGAAAGCGCATCCTTAATTTTATCAATCAAACCGGGCGCCATATCGATGGCCTTATCTAATGCTGTCATAGTGTTCTGAGTTACGGGCAACATATTGACGCCACCGCCAGAGGATACGACTAAAAACGCGACCGGATTCATTGTCAAACCTGCGCCGGAGCCACCGCCAAAACAAAGTTTTGGATTTTGTTTTGCCGCAAAGTCTGATCCGCCTGAGGCAAAACCGATGGACACTTTTGAAACCGGAATAATTACGCTTCCGTCGGGTGTGGTAATGGGATTTCCAATAATCGTGTTTGCGTCGACCATATCTTTCAGATTGGCCATGGCCGTTTCCATAACGCCCTGGAGGGGATGCTGATTGGATTGAGTTTCATTGTTCATAATAACACCGCCTGTTTAAAAATATTTTTTGTAAATATGATAAATGCATCCTAAGATTCGGAAGAGCCGCAGGGAAAACACTGCCTTTCCATAGAACTGAGATTGTTCAGAACAAAAATCCGGTGTAATGTTAATTATGGCTCGGTTCAGAAAATTCCTTGCAGAAAGAGCACCTAGTAGGGGTTCCAGGGCTGCGTGAATTCTTCCGTAATTCAAAGCCGTTTGTGCGGCATCCTCAGATGCTACCACAATTTCTAAGTGAAGCATATCACAGGAAATATAATGAAATATATCCCGGAAAATAATATTCAGAATTCCGATATAATCTGAAAAAGAAAGCTTTTTTAATTCTTTTTTCTGCTTTTTTTGGCGGGATACTCGGGAGGACTGTTTTTGAACTGATTTGCTGTGTGCTGCGGAAGGTTTTGGGGAATGAGAAGCGTTTTTTTCTGGCGGTTCAGAAGTTTTCGATGTTTTCTTTTTTTCTTTTTTTGGAAAAATGGTATATCGAATAAACAGAAAACGTAGCTGTAACCGGAATTGATTGTCCCAATACCCAACCATTAGCTTACTTTTACAAAACAGCAGCAAGATTAGAATTAGAAGAATCAATGCTAGCAATCCGCCGATACTTCCCAATAGGATTCCCAGGATTTTCAAAAAAATACTCATGAGGGGTCACTTTCCTGTAAAGACGGTAGATCTGCCAGAGATTCTAGCCCGAAGACCGTCAGGAATTTTTCAGTGGTAACATAGGCCATAGGACGCCCAGGCAGATTCAGTTTGCCATCTTCCCGTAAAAGTCCTTTTTCCACCAGACTGTCGATAATTTCACCGGAAGCGATTCCGCGGATTTGGGATACATAAGGTTTTGTAATCGGTTGATTGTATGCCGCAATTGCCAGTACTTCCATTGCTGCAGAAGAAAGAGAAGGCCTCCGCTTACTCAAAAACAGTGCAATTTCCGGCCCTAGTTCCGGTTTCGTGGAAAACCGACAGGAGGTTTCATGTCGTACCAAGCGAATCCCGTGTTCTTCTGCTGCATACTTTTGTTCCAGCGATACCAGCACGGTTTGAATGACTTCTGGTTCTTCGCCCAGAAAAGATGCCAATCCATCTGTGTCCACATCCGTTCCTGCAGCAAACAGAATTCCTTCAATCAGCGCGTTTAGGTTTTTCATTTGGAAACCTCCTTGAAGGGATGTCGTACCAGTTCAATTTGAGGGTTGTCCATTTCTTGGGCATCTGTAACCCGAATTCGACCGCTGTGCATCAATTCCAACAATGCTAGAAAGGTTGCAACCACGGCTGAACGGCTTTCAGCGCCGCGAAAAAAGTCTTTGAACGGGGCAGTGGATTTCCGCACCAAAATCCGGAGCACCGTAAGAATTTTGGTGCTTACAGAAATGATTTTAGTACTTACGATTTCAGTAAATAAATCTTTGGGCGGATTGGTTTGTTGCCGATGTCTGCGTATCAAGCGGAGATATGTGGCTTTAAGCACTTCTGCTTTAGCTTGCGGTTCAAATTTGGGTTTTGGCAGGTCAGAAAGAAAATCTTCCCGAAAAAAAATTTGGTCACCTTTATAAAAAGTGCGTAGAGAACCTGCCGCCCGTTTATATTTTGCGTATTCCAAAAGCATCTGTTCCAGAAGCAGTTTTGGATCTTCTTTCTCCTCTGTTTCTGGTTTTGGAAGCAGGGAACAAGACTTGATATAGACTAACTGCGAGGCCATTTCCAAAAAATCCGCGGTAATTTCCAGGTTTTGTTCTTTTGCCTGTTCCATCCACGCTAGGTATTGTTCCAGCAACAAGGAAATTTCAATATCGTAAATGTCAATTTTGTACCGTTCAATTAAGGTCAGCAACAGATCCAGAGGTCCTTCAAAGGTCTCCAGCCGGTAGGTAGGGGATATCATCCGAACAAGCCTCCCAAAATGGAGGTCACCGGTGCGCTAAACAGGTGCAGAATCCCATTGGAAAGAACTCCGATAAAATTAAACCGGTTCAGAATAAGAATTAGGGCAAAAAAGAAAATGGGGGAAAACCGTTCCAGATTATAGTATTCATACCGGCTTTTATAGGGAAGCATTTCCCCTAAAATTTTGGAGCCGTCAAGCGGCGGAAACGGGATAAGATTAAATACGGCGAAAGTTGCGTTATAAAGTGCGATATAATAAAACAGAAGCGTTGGTATAGAAAGAAGCACAGAGTTCTGTGTTGCCGAGAGAAAGGCAAACAGTACGTAAAGTAGACAAGAAAGGAAACAAAACAACAGATTAGATAAAGGCCCCGCTGCTGCTGTAAGAACAGTTCCCAAACGCCGTCGTTTGAAATATCGGGAATCATACTGAACCGGCCTTGCCCATCCGAACCCAATAAAAAGCATACATAGAAACCCAATTAGATCAATGTGACGCAAAGGGTTTAAACTGATTCTTCCTTGTCTTTTTGCTGTGTCGTCTCCGAATGCTAGTGCTGTTAGTCCATGGGCACATTCATGAACCGGAAATACCAGAAGTAACGCCACAAGGGAAAAAAGAAAATGAAGCAATGCCGTTCCGGGAGACATTGCGCCGCCGATTAACGCCAAAATCAAATCCAGTATCATAGGAGGACCTCCGTTTTATATGAATGTTATTGCACCGCAGCATCAATTAGAGTCAGTGGAAACGTTGTTATTGTATTCAAAATTCCGCTTCTTGCCAACAGAAAAAACAACAGAAGTCCTACAAATACTGTAATTCCGTTTTGACGGCGAAGCCGGGGTTGCCACCGTTCTGGTAAAAGTATACTTCCGTCAAAACCAGGCAATGGAAAAAGCGGGCAAAAGGCATAGGACAGATTTGCCGTAACAAAAGCAGCAAAAAAATTAAATACAAAAGACAGGACTGTCAGCGAAAAAAATGTTCCGATCAGCTGGATAATTGAATACAGCAGGACGCCGCAGGCTGCGGCCAAAAGATTTCGTCCGGGACCGGCTAAGGCCAGCCGGATCTGGCTTTTCCGGGAAAGTCCCGATGTGTTGTTTGCTGGTGTGGGCCAGGCACCGCCGGTGATCAGAAACAGTGGAACGCTAAGCAGTGAAAAACGGGTGGGCCGAGCTGGAGAAAGAATCGATTCTCTCTGTTTTTTTAAACTGCGCCTCCGACCGATGCCACGGATTGTCTCAGCGGCCAGGGCCGAAATAGCCAAAAACAACAGATACCACCAAACGTAAAGGTCGGACAAAATAGTTCCGTTTGAAAAAGACTGTATGAGCATAAGCAGTTTCCTCTTCAGAAGTTTAAAGTAAATATAAATCTATTATACACCAAAATTTAACAAATGTAAAGTTCTTTTTGCGGGTTGACACAAAAAATTTTTAATGTTATAATAAAAACTGGATTTTCCGAAAAGGAGCGATAAAATGCTTGGAGTTATTTTAGGGATTGCAATCGGTGGAAGCGTCTTGTGCGGTGCGGTAGTTCTACGTGGAAAACAGTTGCGTGTCCGAACCGAAATTTTAAACTATTCGGCCTTGCCGGAAGTGTTTGATGGATTCCGGATTTGCCTGCTTTCCGACCTTCACGAGCGGCGGTACGGAAAAGAGAATAAGAAACTATTTCGGAAGATAAAACAACAGCATCCGGACCTTATTTTGTTTGCTGGGGACCTCACGCCACGGAATGGTAAGATGCAGAATTTACTGGCGCTTCTTTCTGCGCTGACCGGAACTGGAACTCCGGTGTTTTTGGTCGGTGGGAATCATGATCCCCGTTTTTACGGAAAATACACACCGGAAGAGGTCCTTGCTTGGCAGGAAGCTATCCGCAATACCAATGCTGTTTTGTTGGAGCATCATACTGTGCCGGTTTGTCGGGACGGTTCGGTTCTTTGGTTGACCGGTGTGGGATATGATAATTGGAAAGAAGCGCAAACTCTTTTGCCTGAGAATGGGTTCCGGTTGCTTTTATGTCATAATCCGATGCTGTTTGACCATCTGTCTGCCTTGCCGGAGCTGACCCTTGCTGGGCATGTGCACGGTGGGCTGATTCGTTTGCCTGGGATTGGTGCAATATTTTCCCCCGGGGACGGTATTCCGATTCACAAGCGGTTTCACCGTCGGTATTTTTTTCCAAAATATCATTGCGGGATTTATAGAAACGGTACTTCTCGGCTTGCGGTTACGGTTGGGCTGGGCTGTTCAGTTTTGCCGGTGCGGATTATCCGTCCGGAAATTATGGTGCTTGAACTGAAAAAGTCAAAATAATATTGAAATTAGCCCCTTGCAAAAAAAGAAAAAATATGGTATAATATATCATATTTGTAACTTCAATGAATTGGAGGTTGAACCGTGGGGACGTTAGCGATTGTCTTTTCGTTTATTCTTATGGCTTGTGCAATTATTCTGATTGCCGTGGTGATGTTACAGCCAAACCGGGGCGGCAATATCAATGCTGTGTTCGGGATGAACGGGAACAACAGCGGGCGTGGAAAATCAGCCAGTCGTGATATGTTTTTAAAGCGTGCGACAGTAATTTCTTCTGTTGTGTTTGTTGTGATTGTTCTTGTGATGAATATCGTATCGGTTGCTTTTTAAGCGAAAACATAAAAGGCTGCGGGAAAATCCGCAGCTTTTTTTATGTTCTGTTCTGCCGGAAGATTTCAAATGCAATGATGGCGCAGGCTGCTGATGCGGACATTGCGTTTCGGAATTCATTTCCATACGGAATATAAACGTTGCGGTCTGCTTGTTGTGCAACCTTTTCAGAAAGTCCCCGCATTTCACCGCCGACAGCCAGAAGCAAAGGGCGGGGAAGAGGCGTTGCATAAAGGTCTGTGGCGCTTTCCTTGCGCAGAGCGCAGATCACCGGAATCCCGTTTTTTCGAACGGTACTCAATGTTTCTGAAAAATTTCCCGCTGTGGTAACAGGCATTCGCTCTGAAGCTCCGGCAGAGGCTTTTGCTACTATGCCTGCTGCGGAAAACCAGTTCCGTTTCGGCAGAATTATCCCAGTGACGCCGGCTGCATACAAAGACCGAAGTGCACCTCCGAAATTATAAGGATCTTCAATTCCTTCCAGCAAAACAAGAAAGGGTGAGGGGGCAGTCAACAGTTGTGCAAGCTCCACAGTATATCGGGCTCCTACTGCTGCAAGAATCCCTCCGTGGCTGGTACCTTCCGCCAGAAGATC
>CALXAO010000013.1 GCA_944386295.1 uncultured Clostridia bacterium
AATTTATACGGTAGCATACCTCAAATCCTTTTTATGCTAACAAATACCTATAAACATTCATTGAAAATAATGGAAGCATACGGTGCAGATAAAGCGGAGGATTTTTGGGAAGAAAACCTTAACAACCAAATAATCGTTTTGTGTTGAGGGCAAAGGTATAAACTCTTTGCTACAGAAAATCAAGTCTGTAAAGCCTTCATTTTTAATGTTTATTCTGCCTTGACTCCGTAACACAACAAAGTTGAAAATCGAAAATTCAAATCTTTGTAAAACTATTGTAAGAGGGTATAGATACAATTTTTAAGGTACCAAAAAGGTTCCCAACTTTACAAAATCACCTTATACGGAGATATATTGAGATACTTTATGCGAAAAACCTTTATTTTAAGCTGTTTTTTGGGGTATAAACGTCTACGGGAAGTTATAGAGAGAGTTCTATCTATAAAATCAATAAAAAAGAGAGTTGAGGGAAATTTCTCTCAGCTCTCTTTTCTACAAATTTTTTGACAAATTTTGCTTGACAAATTCACTGTAATATGTTACAATAAAAAAAAATAAAAGGAATAACATTTATGGAAAAACGACCCCTAAAATTTCAGCAGATGCTGCTTTTGGTAGTTGTCGGTGTACTGCTGTTTGCAGCGGTAAACCATCTAAGTTCCATTTTGGGCGTGCTCCGGTTTCTGCTTCAGATTGTGTCTCCTCTGGTGGTGGGTGCTTGTTTGGCCTTTGTGCTCAATGTTCCTATGCATTTTTTTGAGCAATGCTTTATTAAGATCCGAACCCGGTTTAAACTGAAGCCACGGGAACGGCTGGGTTCGGTTCTTAGTCTGATGTTGACTCTTATCTTGACATGTCTTTTGCTTTTCTTTATTGGCAATACAATTTTGCCTCATTTGGTGGATTCGGTTATCAACATTATCAACACCGTCAATACCAATTATCCTAAATTTTTGGATTGGTTGGAAGAGCAGGGCATTCCTACTGATATGATCCGGGGGTGGATTGCTGAGATTGATCTGACCAAGATTCTCAATACCTTTAAGGATAACCTTCAAAATATTCTTCAGACTGCTTTTTCAGCTGCATCTGGTCTAATGAGTGCGCTGATTTCCGGGGTGACGGCTATCTTTTTTTCTATTTATGTTTTAGCTTCCAAGAAAAAATTGGGTAGTCAGTCTCGCCGTCTTCTGTATGCCTATGTTAAAAAGGACTGGGCGGATAAGATTTGCGAAATTGCTTCCCTGTCTGCTAAAACCTTTTCCAAATTTATTTCCGGGCAGTGTTTGGAAGCGGTTATTCTGGGTCTTTTGTTTTATATTACTATGTGTATTTTTCGGTTCCCTTACGCCGGAGTTATCAGTTTGCTCATTGGCACTACGGCGCTGATTCCCTACATTGGTGCCTTTATCGGCTGTATTCTGGGTGCGTTACTAATTGCTCTTATTGATCCTATGAAAGCTCTGTTTTTTGTGATTCTTTTCCTTGTGCTCCAGCAGTTGGAGGGACAATTGGTTTATCCTCGTGTGGTGGGAAATTCGGTGGGACTGCCGGCGATCTGGACCTTGGCTGCGGCTTTTGTAGGGGGCGCCTTGTTTGGTCTGGCGGGAATGCTTTTCTTTATTCCTCTTTGTTCAGTACTTTATTCCCTTTTGCGCCGGAACGTGCGCGATCGGGAAAAACAGCAGCAGGAAGTTGTGGAATAAAATTATATAAATTGCCATTTTAAATTTATAAGAAATCTAAAAAACTTTTTTAGATTTCTTTAGTCTGTCGAAAAAGTCCAGTTTATACTGGGCTTTTTTGCATATGGTATAATAGAAGGAAGAATCGTAAAGCAAAGAGAAAGCCGTACACAAATGGAGCTTTTCAGTGTAGAAGAATTTGTACCGGAGGAGCATTTACTGAGGAAAATAGACAGTGCGGTAGACTGAAGATTTATTCAAGAATAGATCCGGTGGTAATATTTAAAATGGCGCTGATACCGCATTTTTATGGATTGCCGTCACTGAGAAGAACATACGTACAGGTGGTTTTGGAGTATTTGATGCGCCACTTTTTAAGCATAGATATACCGAAAAAACAATAGAAGAAATTATTTTATTGGATATTGAGTGAAATAATTTGTAGACGGAACACATATTAAAGCAAACGCCAATTTGAAGAAAGCCGTAAAAAGAGCAGTGTCGCAGGCAGCTAAAACCTGCAGGAAGCAGTTAATGGAAGAAATGAACGAGGAGTGGAACAGACCACGGCAAGAAACCTGAGGAAAAGGGAATTTCGGAATCTGCAAGCGATTCCGAAAGCAGAATATTTCATAAAGGCAAGCACAAGAAATGCTTTGCATATATAGCACAACAGGCTGTGATAAAAAAGGATATGTAATGGATGGACGGTACCTAATTGACAGACTTGCAGAAAAAAAATCCCGAGATAAAAGCAGTAACAAAACACCGTGGATAAGAAAGAGAATAATTGATGACGGGAGAATCCCCGAAGAACGGCTTTTTCCCTCATTATGAATATGTTTACTGTGTTCCCAAGTACTGAGTTATGCTAAAGCGTAAAAGCTATGTTTGCAAAAGTTGTCCTTCGGGAAGCATATGCACCGAAACCCAAAAATTTTAGAAAACCATTACCAAGCAGATATGGTCGGCTTCCCTTGAAACGGTAGAGGACATCAGGCATACACCCGAGTAAAAGGCTTTGTACGAACGACGAAGAGAGACCTACGAAAGAAAGGTATGCAACGCGATATCCCTCATACCGAGGCTTATTCCAAAGAACAATTCAGTTTTATGCATTTTTTGTCAAAATAAAAATTATTACCCTGAATTTTGCTTGAAATTCAGGGTACTCGACAAACTGAGGAATCTAAAAAACTTTTTTAGATTCCTTGTAATTGGATTCTTATTTTTTCGTTATCTATTCCTATTAGGAAACAGCCAAAAATGTTTTTTTCTTGCCTTCGGGCTTGCTTTAAACTACTGTTTTACCAGAGACAGAAGAATTTCAGGTACATCTTGTTTCTTTTTTTTGTCGCCTCGGGGAAAATATGTCATTATGGAAACTACCAGAATTTGAACCAACTTCAGCAAAATTATTATGTTTAGGTAGATAGTTCGTTTTCCCATCTGAATGTTGCCCTATTAAACCAGGTTTTGCAGATATTTTTTTGAGCACGGAAAACTCTTGGTTTTGCCTAAAAGATGTTTCTTTTGATGTTTTGTTGAGTGGTTATATACTGTTTTCTTTTTTTGAATGCTTTTTATTGGAGTACTGCTGTTCCAAAAAAATTGTTTGTTAAATCACCTAACCGAAGGTAGAAAAATCACTCAACGAACTGTTGAGTGATTAAAAGAGATTAAGATTTGCTACGTCGTTCTTTCTGGGCACGGCGGAGGTCGGCGGAAGGGAAGTTCAAATTCATATAACTATAATTAAGCCGGGAGTTGACTCGGGCCGAATAAGTTTCTTCTCGTTCTGACGGGGTTAAATTTGTAGAAATGACGGTTGGCTTTTTTTTCACAATCCGGGTATTGAGAATTTCATACAGCTTGGCTTCTACAAAGGAGCTGTAAAACTCGGTCCCCAGATCATCTAAGATCAGTAGCTCTGCCTCCAGGTATTCCGACGGCGGAAGAGAGGGATCTCCGTTTCGAAAAGTGGCAGCTTCCAAATCAGCAATCATGGTCTGAACCGGAGCGTAAAGGACAAAGACGCCCTGCCGAATGAGTCCACAGCCAATACAGATAGACAAAAAGGTTTTCCCGCAGCCTGGTGTTCCTGAAAAAAGAAGTGAAGGTGACGCAGACGAAAAAGTTCGAACGTATTTTTTGCTGAATTCCAGCAATTTGTTCATCTGCTCCCGGCTGGAACCTTCCGGGAACAGCGTAACGTCAAATTTCCGGAAAGTGCATTCTGCAAACAAGCCATCCATACCGGAAGCCCGCAGGTATTCCTCTGCCAGTGCGCGTTTGTAGCATTCGCACAAGACTCCGTCCAAGACGCCTTCGTCTTTGCACTTTTGGCAGTGGTATACCGGTTCCAAATAATCGGCTGGACGACCAAGTGCCATAAGCAGCTCTTTTTGTCTACTTTGCAATGCCAGCGATCGGTTCTTGACAGCTTCCAATAGCTCTTCGTCCGGGTGATCCTCTAAAATTACCCGGAACAACTCTCCATGTAGGGCCTGCAATTTCCGATCAATGTCCTGATATTCCGGAGCTGCTGCCCCAATTTCTCTGCGGCGGCGATCTTCTTCAATCCGATTTTGACTTTTGTATTCGGCAAATCGGCGGTTGACGGTGGCAATGCATTCTTTTTTATTCATGATATCCTCCAAATCAGGAGTTTAGTTCCTTTTCCAGGATCTGCCAGTCCCATTCCTGCGCTTGGCTTTGTTCTTCCTGGACTACTGGTTTCTTTTTTCCACGTCTTTTTTTCTGAGGAAGAGGCTCTGCGGCGGCTTCCTCCGGCGTTCGAAAACCTTTGTTATACCAGGAGGAAAGGACGGTGTCCAGGTAGGGATAGGAATATTTTCCCGTTCCCTTAACTGTGGCTTCATAGGCGGCAAAAATCATGTCAGTATCAAAGCCGTATTCTCCAGTCCATTTTTCAAAAAGTTTCCGTTCTTCTCCTGTTAAGGCCCGTCCGTTAATACCCAGTCGGGAGGCGACCCGGTTGGCGGCTTGTTTTTTCTGTATATCCGTCTGAATTCGGGCTTCTGCATCCTCTTAGGTTTTCACTCCCTCCTCCGACCAGAGAATCCCGGTTTTTTCTATCTGCTTTAGACTCATGTTGTTTTCAGTGCCGTATTGTAGAAGCATGAGCACAACCTCCGCTGGAAGACCGCACCAGTCCACTAAAGACAGCAATAGAGAGGAATCGCTAACATTAAGAGGTTTTTTTAGAATCATTTCAGCCTTTTCATAAAGGAATTTTAACTTCTCATCCTCCCTGAGCCGTTGAGAAATGCTATCGGGGGTGTATTTAATAAAATCTGAAGTGGTTAGTTTGGGACGCTGAAGGGAATACCGTCCTGCTGTCCAATAGAGAACTCCTCGGCGGATCCAATACTGAAAGGCTTTTTCCAACCTGTCTTCGTCAGTTTGCAGGGCTTCGCAGAGTTCAGTCTTCAAAAAAGCGGCATTGGCGTGGCGGATTAGAAGTAAAAGAAGTTTCAGTTCTGTTTCCGGTGCGTCCAAATGCCGATCTACCAGTGCGCAGGGAACGGCAAAGGTGGCTGCCGATTCAAAAAGGATGGTATTTTCCATCAGATATTTCCTTTCTGCCGCATCCGACGTTCGGCATCCCGTTTTGCAATGGAATCCCTCTTGTCGTATAATTTTTTGCCCTTGCACAGGCCCACTTCTACCTTTACTCGAGCATCTTTGAGATAAACCGACAGGGGAATCAGAGAATAACCGTCTTGCTTAACCAATCCTAGTAATTTCATAATTTCTTTTTTGTGCATCAGCAGTATTCGGTCTCGAAGCGGATCCCGGTTGAATATATTTCCCTTTTCATAAGGAGAAATATGCAGCCCGTGGATAAGAAGCTGTCCATCCTTGACTGAGCAATATGCATCTTTCAAGTTTAGGCGGCCCATCCGGACCGATTTGACCTCAGTGCCGGCCAAGGAAATGCCGGCTTCGTATTTTTCCTCCACAAAGTAATCGTGAAAGGCTTTTCTGTTTTGTGCCAGAATTTTTGGCATGGCCGCTTCCTTTCGTTTACTGCAATTTGCTCATAACATAATCGGCAAATTCTTGACAGGTGGCGCCGGTGTCCCGTCCAGTAATTTTAAACGCCTTTTCTTGGAACATGCATACATCCAACGCCTGTTCCAGACGGTTGGCTTCGGTCTGATATCCAATGTGGGAGAGCAGAAGCACGGAAGCTCGGAGCATGGAGCATGGATCAGCGTACTGTGCGCGTCCTTCAGTAACCATCCTGGGAGCGGAGCCGTGAATCGCTTCAAACATGGCGTATTTTTTGCCTAGGTTGGCGCTGCCCGCTGTTCCGACGCCGCCCTGGAATTCAGCGGCTTCGTCGGTAATAATGTCTCCGTACAGGTTAGGCAGAATAAAGACCTTGAAGTCGGTTCGGCGTTTGGGGTCAATAAGTTTTGCAGTCATAATGTCAATATACCACTCATTAACGGAAATTTCGGGGTAGTCTTTTGCAACATCCCGACAGATTTTCAGAAACTTTCCGTCAGTGGTTTTAATAATGTTGGCTTTAGTTACAACTTCCACTCGATCTTTACCGTTTTTTCGGGCGTAATCAAAGGCAATTCGAGCAATCCGTTCGCTGCCTTGAGTTGTGGTAACGGTGAAGTCAAAGGCAAGGTCATCTGATACATTCACACCCTTGCTTCCTACGGCATATCCTCCTTCTGTGTTTTCCCGGAAGAATGTCCAGTCGATACCCTGATCCGGGACTTTTACCGGGCGGACATTTGCAAATAAGTCCAAAGCCTTGCGCATGGCTACATTTGCGCTTTCCACGTTTGGCCATGGGTCTCCGGCGCATGGTGTGGTGGTGGGTCCTTTAAGAATTACGTGGCACTGCTTAAGTTCTTCCATTACATCGTCGGGAATAGCCTTGTTTGCTTTAACCCGATTTTCAATTGTCAGGCCGTTGATATCCCGAAATTCCACTTTGCCCGCAGCTACTGGACCGGCCAGAAGGTATTCCAGTACACGACGGGATTGAGCGGTAATAACCGGTCCGATGCCGTCTCCCCCGCAGACGCCAATAATAATTTTATTTAGGGCCGCATAATCAGTAAAATCCCCTTGAGCTTTCATCTGCTCCACCCGTTGGAGCTGTTCCCGCATTAGAGTCTCAAATTGTTTGCAGGCGGCTTGTAAATTGGTTTCATTCATAGGATTACAGTCCTTTCCTTGTGTTTGTTAAAAAATATTTTTTCCAGAAGTGTAACGTTGTTCCGACGCCTAAACCTGCTGCCGGAAGCAGAAACAGTAAGCCAGGGTATGCAGGAAACAAGCAGAAAAACAGAATTCCTGCAGGAAATAGTAGCAAAGAAAATCCTCCGCTGATGCCGCAGAGAATCCGGCTTAGCCGTCGGCCCGCCGACAGCTTTACTGTAGCCAACCAAAGAATAAAATATAGTCCAAACTGGATGGTCAGCAGGGGAAAAAGTCCGAAAAGAAGTAATTCCAGCAGAGATAAAGACTGCTCGGTTGCAGCTAGGCCAATAAGACCAAATACGCCGTATCCAATCCAGCACATGGGACAAAGCCATCGAGCGGCAGCATTTAAAATCCGGTTCACTGTTCCCGGGTGGCGTTGAGCAGGCCTCCGGCCAAAAGCATTTTAATCTGTCGGTCGGAAAAGTTTGTTGCCAGGGAAAATTCAATTCCCTTGGTTTCGTTTCTCAATACCAAAGATTGTTTTTCCGTCAGCCGCTGGCGCAGTTCGGGCAAAGTTAAAGTGTCGCCTTGATCAATCTTGTCATAATCGGCTTCGTTTGCAAAAGTCAAGGGTAGAATTCCAGAATTAATCAGGTTTGCAGCGTGAATCCGAGCAAAGGATTTGGCGATAACCGCCTTAACTCCCAGATACAGGGGTACCAGGGCTGCATGTTCCCTGCTGGATCCTTGACCGTAGTTTTGGCCGCCGATGACAAACCCTCCGCCCCATTCCTTTGCCCGAGCGGGAAATTCTTTATCGCAGACAGCAAAACAGAATTGGGACAGATAGGGAATATTGGATCGGAAAGGAAGAATTTTTGCACCTGCGGGCATAATATGGTCAGTAGTAATATTGTCTCCGACTTTTAACACTGCCCGAGCTTGCAATTCTTCCGGAAGGGCTGTGTTCAGGGGAAAGGGTTTGATGTTTGGCCCATAAACTACCGTTACATCTGTCCCGTCAGCCAGCGGGGGAATAATCATGTTGTCGTTCACGTCGAATTTTTTCGGCAGAGTTACCTTTATTTCTACATCCAAAGTCCGAGGATCAGTAAAGACACCAGAAAGGGCAGAGGCCACTGCTGTTTCCGGGCTGACTAAGTAAATTTGTCCGTCAGCGGTTCCGGAACGTCCCTCAAAGTTTCGATTAAATGTCCGCAGAGAAACGCCTTTGCTATTGGGGGCCTGTCCCATCCCAATACAAGGTCCGCAAGCGCATTCCAACACCCGGGCCCCGGCCGAAATAATATCGCTGAGGGCTCCGTTTTTAGCAAGCATGTCCAACACCTGCTTGGATCCGGGGGCAATAACCAGGGAAACGTCCGGGTGAACCGTTTTGCCCTGAAGAAGTTTTGCCACTTTTAGCATATCTAACAGAGAAGAATTGGTGCAGGAGCCGATGCAGACCTGGTCAATTTTTTTTCCGGCCAAATCCGAAACAGGCTTAATGTTGTCAGGGCTGTGAGGACAGGCAGCCAGTGGTTCCAGTTGACTCAGGTCTAGATCAATGATACGATCGTATTCGGCGTCAGGATCAGCTTCCAGCGGAATAAATGCCGATTCTCTGCCCTGGGCTGTCAAAAAAGCTGCCGTTACACTGTCAGCTGGGAAGACAGAAGTTGTTGCCCCCAGTTCCGCTCCCATGTTTGTGATAGTTGCCCGTTCGGGCACCGATAGAGAGGATATATCGCCTCCGTATTCAATAATGCAGCCTACACCGCCCTTGACCGACAAAATTTCAAGAACCTTGAGAATCACATCCTTTGCGCTGACCATAGGACGCAGGCGTCCTTTTAAGTTGATCTTAATAACCCGGGGCATGGTCAGATAAAAGCCTCCCCCCCCCATGGCTACCGCTACATCCAATCCGCCAGCGCCGATGGCCAACATACCAATGCCGCCGCCGGTGGGGGTGTGGGAATCGCTGCCAAGCAGTGTTTTCCCTGGGGCTCCAAAGCGCTCCAAATGTACCTGATGGCAGATTCCATTTCCAGGTCTGGAATAATACAACCCGTATTTTGCACAAGCAGTCCGGATAAACCGGTGGTCGTCAGCGTTTTCAAAACCGGTCTGCAGGGTGTTGTGATCGATATAGGCCACAGAACATTCGGTTCGTACCCGGGGAATACCAATAGCTTCAAACTGCAGATACGCCATGGTTCCTGTGGCGTCTTGGGTCAAAGTTTGGTCAATTCGGATGGAGATTTCTTCGCCTGCTTTCATTTCTCCGGAAAGCAGATGCTGTGAAATAATTTTTTGCGCAATGTTGTAACCCATGAAGCGTTCTCTTCCTTTTTTATTAAAATCAATATATATTATACTACATATTGAAAGATTTGTCAAGTCTACAAAAAAAAGTTGACAAGTCCAGAAAAGTATGATACAATGAAAAAAAGGCCGAAAAGGATGCGCTGTTTGTCTTTTTCCCCGTCTCTTTCCCGGAGATCCGGTGGGGATTGTCTCCTCTTTCCTGTGTAACTGTTGTTCCGGGTGCCCTGGATACCTTTGTCCAGTATTTAAATTCTTTGGAATTGCAGGTTCATCTGCTTACCAATTTGCTGATGACGATGGGCGCTGTTTCTACCCAAAAACGGGCAGATGATATCAACCCTGGCTCGAGATGAACCCGTCATAATGATTATTTTCCATGACGAGAATACAGGAAATGAACTTCTTCCCCTGTTAAATTTTGTTTTATTTCGGCCTAAAATTGGGAGCAACTACGATTTTAAACGCGGAGGCGTTTCAATGCAACCCGGTGACTTTCTACGGTTAGGGCGCCTGTTTGAAAAACAATTATAATGATCAAATATTCCGTTCCTTTTTTCTGAAAGATTCTTTTCCGGAGCATCGTCCTTTGCGTTCCTGGAACGTTCTTCGGCTGAGGACGGCTCAAGGGGTATCCCTTAAATTATGCTATGCTGGCCAGTACGAAATTTCAGCCTCGGACCGAAGTTCCCATGTTGTTTTTTGGGAAGATCGCGAGCGGTATAATGATTGCACAAAGGTGGCCCAGTTTATGGTACATATGGATCAACAGGGCGTTTTTTTGCAGGTGACCGGGCTAATTTTGGGTCACTATTTTACCGATCAATTCTCTGCAGATATGGGAAAATATCAAATTTTGGTAGTTCTGTGTGATGATTTTTGGCCATGAGGAAGGGCGTACAATCTTTCCGATTGGTTTTTTTCGTGGTAATGGATTCGGAATGCAATCAACTCGATATAATGTTTGATAAAGGAGATACTCTGTTGAAGCGTGCTTTTTGTTTGCTGTTGACCTTATTTTTGCTCTGTGGCTGTACCCCCTCTGTTCCCGACCCTGATACGGATAACCCTTCCGTTCCTCCTTCTTCTTATGAAATTGACCGGACGCAACGGCAGCTTTATCTGACGATCTGGTCCTGGCAAATTCCAACGGTAGCCTTGGCTGAGGAATATGCCCGCCGGGCGGCTGAGCTTGGTTTTACCGGAATTGATCTTTGCGTTCGTTGGGAAAAGATAGAACCGGCCCGGGGGCGGTTTGACTGGTTCTGGTTAGATAGCGTTACGGATGTTTTTCGACAAAAAGGCCTGTCTCTGTCATTGAGTCTGCTGCTTTGGACCGGAAGCTTATCCTGGGCGGATCAACTGGCCTTTCAGCAGACTTCTTTAGGGGATGTGTTTGAATATGAGGGGAGAGGCGGCAGTCTGTGTTTGTGTGACCAGTCTAATTTGGATATTGTTAAAAATACTTTGCAGGCCTTTTCGATTCATTGCGCTTCATCTCTAGGGGACTCTCTTCAGCGGTGGGGTGTGCGGCTGAGCTGTTATGGGGAATTGGAATATTCTACTGGGGCCGATTTGGATTATTCTCCTCAGGCGATTTGTGCTTTTTTAGATTATGTACTGAAAACATACGGCAGTTATGAAGCATTTTCTCTTTTATACGGCCGAACAGAAACTACCCGTTCGGAGTTAGAGGCGCTGAAAGCAGAGAATTTTTCTACATTGTTCACTTATGACTGGAAGTGTTTTAAGCAGGCTGTTTTGACGGAATTTTCAGCTTTAGCTGCTGGTATTTTTCACGCTGCTGCCCCGGGTGTGCCGGTGGCTGCTCAAATTGGAAGCTGGGCTGATCCTCTTTCTGCGCTATACGGCGGCATTCTGGATCCGGTATCCTTCTTGAAGGAGAGTGGGGCGGATATTCTTCATGTGGCTGATGCCGACAGCCTGCCGGTAGAATTTCTCATCGACCTTGCTGTTTCTCTTGCTGGAACCGGGGGAAGGGTAGCTTATGAAATTGATGGCGCATGGAAACTGGAAAACGGCAGCGCTGATTTTGCAACCCGGGCAAAAGCAGTGGGAGAAGCCGGGCTTTTTTCTCTAAACACTGCCAACTGGAGCTTAGAAGAATTGGATACTTATGGGCCGGAATTGCTGTCCCAATACCAATCACTGTTTTTTTGTGAACCTGCACCGGTTAAGAATGTTTCTTCCACTGTTTTACTTGTGAATACCGCGGATTTCTCTTTGCGATCTGTCCCTGTTTCTCTGTTTAACCTTTTGTCGCAACCCTACACTGGGTTGAAGGATGCTGGCGTTCAGGTTCGTTTTGTTACTGATCGGCAATTGTTGGCACACCCGGAGCTGTTAGAGGAAATTGAAACCCTGTGTCTGGGAAGTCTTTCCGAATGCCCTGTTTTGGATTCCGCTTTGGTGGAATTACTACTTTCTTCCGGGGTAACACTGACAGCCGACCGAGCGGGCTATGATGAGGTCTTTTTTAATCCCTATGGGATTCCTTTTCCAGAGGAAATACAGCAGAGTCTTCGGAAAGCAATTGTTTGTTACTTGGACTGAATTCCTGGCACAATGCTTCAGGTTTAATTCTCCGGACCCGGGAATACCGTTCTTCTGTAAGCCGGAGGAAATCGTCGTTGCCTTTTTCGGGACAGACTAAAAGAATTTCCGTGTCCGGACCGGTACATAGCCGGTCTGTGGTGCGGAGCAAATGGTTCACCAAAAGATCCGGGTCACTGCGTTCTTCCGGGAACAGCAGAATCCGGATTTTTTTGCATTGTACGCTTTTTCGGGACACCAAGCAGCACAGTTGCCAAATAACTTCAAACAGCCCTACGACTGCTAGAAGGGCGATTAGGGTTCGCAGAACAGTTTCCATAAATAGATCCCTCGCTTTTGATTTTTAATTCTATTTCATGGTATGATTTTTTTTAAAATGTGTGAAGCTCGAAAAGTCGTATTTTGTTTAAAAACAGGCAAAAAACAGAAAAATTCGGTTTTTTTTAATTGTTTCACGTGAAACATGTCCGATTTCCCTCTTGCTTTTTTTTGTAAAGTATGATAAAATAAAAACACCGACGAATGAAAAGAGGTTTCTATGGGGAAAATAATTGCCGTCGCCAATCAGAAAGGCGGCGTAGGAAAAACGACAACCGTGGTGAATTTGGCTGCTTGTTTAGCCGAAGTCGGACAGCGGGTTTTATTGGTAGATCTGGACCCCCAGGGGAACAGTACGAGTGGCGTAGGTATTCATAAGAAAAAAATTGCGATTTCAGTTTACGATGTAATGTTGGGCACAGCGGAAATCAAAGATGCAGTACTTTCTACTGGATTTGTTAATCTGTTTATTCTTCCTTCCAATATTAATCTGGCAGGCGCGGAGATTGAGCTGGTAGAAGAAGAAAAGCGGGAACAAAAGTTGAAATCTGCGTTGGTGCCTTTGAAGGATGATTTTGATTTTGTGCTGATTGACTGCCCCCCTTCTCTGGGATTGCTGACTATCAATGCTTTGACTGCTGCCCAAACGGTGCTGATTCCTATTCAGTGTGAATTTTATGCTTTGGAAGGGCTGTCCCAGTTGACGAATACAATTAAGCAAATCCGTCGGCTATACAATCCGTTGCTAAATATTGAGGGGATTTTGGTGACAATGTATGACGGCCGTTTGAATCTGACCATGCAAGTTTTGGCCGAAGTGAAAAAATTTTTTGCGGACAAGCTGTTTCAAACCACAATCCCGCGGAATGTTCGGATTTCTGAGGCCCCCAGCCACGGGATGCCAGTAAATTATTACGACAGATATGCTAAAGGTACGGAAGCCTATCGAACTTTGGCCGAAGAGCTTTTGGAACGGAATCATGTTTCACGTGAAACACTGATGAAAGGGGAGGAAAAATGAAAAAAGGATTGGGAAAGGGATTAGACGCCCTTCTTAGTGATAATTCCATTAGTACGGATGCATCCACAGGTATTCAGACAGTTTCGATTTATTTAGTAGAGCCCAATCGGAAACAGCCCCGGAAATATTTTGATAAGGAAAGCCTTCAGGCTTTGGCCGAGTCCATTGCCGAAAACGGGTTGCTTCAGCCTCTGGTGGTTCGTCCTTTGGAAGATGGACGCTATCAAATTATTTCAGGAGAACGTCGGTGGCGGGCTTCCCGTATGGCGGGTTTGATAGAAATTCCAGTGGTTTTGCGGGAGGAAGATGACCGACGCACGTTGGAATTGGGTCTGATTGAAAATCTTCAAAGGGAAGATTTGAACGGGGTAGAAGAAGCAGAGGGATACCGGATTTTATCCGAAACTTATGGCCTTACACAAGAACAAATTTCTAAAAAGGTGGGAAAATCCCGGTCTGCAATCGCGAATGCTCTGCGGATTCTGGCGTTGCCGGAAAATGTTCTTCAAATGGTATTGGAGGGCAGGCTGTCTGCGGGGCATGCACGGACGTTGCTGCCGCTTTGCGATTCTTTTCCGGAGTCGGAGGTTATTCGTACTGCCCGGGCTGTAGCTGAAAAGAATCTATCGGTTCGGGAAACCGAAGCGCTAGTAAAATCCCTTCTTTCCAAAAAGGCCCGACGGCTGGTCCCCCGGCCTAAAAACCTTTATTTGGATACTGCGGCCCGGGATATTGGTGCCCGTTGGGGCCGAAAAGTAAAAATTACCGCTCCCAAGGGACAGTCTAAGGGGCGGATTGAATTGGAATTTTACGGCGACGAGGATTTGAATGAATTAATTCAGCAGCTGTTACAAGAAGGAGAATAAAAATGCTGGACATTAAATTTTTAAGGGAAAACCCGGAAGCGGTAAAAGAAAACATCCGCAAAAAATTCCAGGACCAAAAGCTAGTTCTTGTGGATGAGGTTATTGCCTTGGATGAGCAGATCCGTCAGGTTAAGCAGGAAGCGGATGCACTACGGGCAATCCGAAACAAAGCTTCTAAAATGATTGGAGGCCTGATAGCCCAAGGGAAGCTTGAGGAGGCGGAGTCCGTCAAAACTGAAGTCACTCAAAATGGAGCCTGTATTGATGCTCTGAATGTCCGGCAGAAAGAGCTGGAAGAACAAATCCGCAGAAAAATGCTGGTTATTCCTAATATAATTGATTCATCTGTTCCTCTGGGAAAAGACGATAGCCAGAATGTAGAAGTACAGCGGTATGGCGAAGCGGTTGTTCCGGATTTTGACATTCCCTATCATACCGAAATTATGGATCGTTTTCAGGGCATAGATCTTGACAGTGCCCGGAAAGTGGCTGGCAACGGTTTTTATTATTTGATGGGAGATATTGCACGGCTGCACTCTGCAGTGATTTCCTATGCCCGAGATTTTATGATTAATCGAGGGTTTACCTATTGCGTTCCTCCCTTTATGATTCGTAGCGAGGTTGTAACAGGTGTGATGAGTTTTGCGGAAATGGAAGCCATGATGTACAAAATTGAAGGTGAGGATTTATACCTTATTGGGACCAGCGAACATTCCATGATTGGAAAATTCATCGATACGATTCTTCCCGAAACTTCCCTGCCCCAGACTCTCACCAGTTATTCTCCTTGCTTCCGTAAGGAAAAAGGTGCTCATGGGCTTGAAGAGCGGGGGGTGTACCGGATTCATCAGTTTGAAAAACAGGAAATGATTGTTCTTTGTAAGCCGGAGGACAGCATGATCTGGTTTGACCGGCTATGGCAGAATACTGTGGACTTGTTCCGGAGTTTGGATATTCCGGTACGGACATTGGAGTGCTGTTCCGGTGACTTGGCCGACCTGAAAGTAAAATCTGTGGACGTGGAGGCTTGGTCCCCCCGGCAGCAAAAATATTTTGAGGTGGGGTCTTGCTCCAATTTAGGTGATGCCCAGGCCCGCCGTTTGAAAATTCGGGTTCAGGCTGAGGACGGCAGCAAATATCTGGTCCATACACTGAACAATACTGTTGTTGCTCCGCCCCGGATGCTAATTGCTTTCTTAGAAAACAATTTGCAGGCAGACGGTTCGGTTTGTATTCCCCAGACGCTTCGTCCCTATATGGGCGGCAAAGAACGGCTAGTTCCGAAGCGCTGAGATGAGAAAAGTCAAACGGGAAATTTCAAACTTTGCGGATATTCTAGACCTGCTTCGGAATCTGGATACCTTGCGTTTGGGAATTTCAGATCAGCCCTACCCCTATGTTGTTCCTGTTTCTTTTGGTTTTGAGGTTCGAGACGGCCTGTTGCGGTTTTATTTTCATGGTGCCAAAGAAGGAAAAAAAGCTGAGCTTTTGGCGGAAAATCCAAGAGTTTGCGCTGAGGCAGACCGATGCTATCGGTTTAAAAATACTGATCGTGCTGTTACCTGTCTGTATGAAAGTGTTATTGCGTTTGGAACCTGTCGTATTTTGACCGGTTACGAAGCCCGACATGGCCTAGAACAAATTCTGAAGCATTGCGGCTATAGCGACCTGGAAATTGATCCTGCTGTGCTGCCAGCAACTGCCATATGGGAAATTACCGTGGAATCAGTTACTGGTAAATGCAGAGATAAACATAACTAAAAAACGACAGGAAGAAAATTCTTCCTGTCGTTTCAGTCTGTCGAACCCTAAATTTCAAGCGAGATTCAGGGTAATAATTTTTATTTTGATAAAAAATGGATAAAACTGAATTAAAGCACCGTATAGGTGAGCTCTTTTCCTCCTATGCAGTACGCATGACAGGGAATGGAATTGTTCTTTGGAATAAGCCTCGGTATGGAGCTCTTTTCGTCGTTCGTACAAAGCCGTTTCAAGGGAATCCGACCATATCTGCTTGGTAACGGTTTTCTCAAATTTTTGGGTTTCGGTGCATATGCTTCTCGAAGGACAACTTTTGTAAACATAGCTTTTACCCTTTACATAACTTAGTACTTGGTAACATAGTAAACATATTCATAAGGAGGGAAAAAGCCTTTCTTCGGGGATTCTCCCGTTATCAATTATTCTCTTTCTTATCCACGCACTGCTTTTATCTCGGGATTTTTTTCTGCAAGTCTGTCAATCAGGTACCGTCACATCCATTACATATCCTTTTTTATCATAGCCTGTTGTGCTGTATATGCAAAGCATTTCTTGTGCTCGCCTTTATGAAATATTCTTCGGGATCGCTTGCAGATTCCGAAGTTCCCTTTTCCTCAGGTTTCTTGCCGTGGTCGTTTCGCTCTTCGTTAATTTCTTCTACTGTTCTTTTCAGTGACGGCAATCCATACAAATGCGGTATCAGCACCATTTTAAATATTACCACCGGATTTATGCTGGATAAATCTTTTACCATTTATATATGACCGAAGTCTACCGCACTGTCTATTTTCCTCAGTAAATGTTAAATTCTTCTATACTGAAAAACTCCATTTGTGTGCAGCGTATACCATATATATGCAAAAAAGTCCAGTTTATACTGGACTTTTTCGACAGACGGAAATGGCAAGTTATTCGTCTTTGCCGCAGCACTTTTTGTACTTTTTACCACTGCCACATGGACAGGGATCATTGCGTCCTACTTTCCGGTCTTTTGTGATCGGGAGGTTCTTTTCCCCGCCGGCCGATAAGTTTTCAATTTGAGGCCGAGCCACCTGCTGTCGCTGAATAGTTTCTGGGCGAACAACCCGGGCTAGTATCACAGTTCGGACCGTGGTTTCCTTAATCTGTTGAATCATATCCTCAAACATTTCGAAGCTTTCGTATTTGTATTCAATCAGTGGATCCCGGTTGGAATAGGCTCGTAGAGAAATTCCCTGTCGCAGGTCATCCATGGCGTCGATATGGTCCATCCAGAACCGATCTACCGTCCGCAGTAAAAAGTTTCGTTCGATTTCCCGCATCATTTTCGGTGTATTTTCGGTTTCGGAGCGAAGATAAGCTGCCTGACCGGCTTCTTTAAGTTTTGCTTTCATTTCCTCTTTTGAGAGCAGTTTATCTCCAAAAATAGCCTCATCTTTTGCATAAAACACATTGGCAAATTGCTGTTGTAGCCCGTTCCTATCCCAAGTATTTTCTTCTCCCGCGCAGTAGTGGTCTACTTGGGTATCTACCGTGTCGGAGAGCATCTTTAGCAGGTATTCCCGTAGATCCTCTCCCTGGAGAACTCTGTCTCTTTCCTTATAAATCAAAATCCGTTGCTGGTTAATAACGTCATCGTATTCCAGTACTTTTTTCCGACGGGCAAAATTAATGCCCTCTACTTTTTTCTGGGCGTTTTCGATGGTTTTGGACAAAATTCCGGCATTAATGGGCTCATCGTCAGGCAAAGATGCCATTAAAGAAAGGTTAGACAATCGCTCTCCGCCGAACAGGCGAAGTAATTCATCTTCCAGCGATAGGCAAAAACAGGTTTCTCCTGGGTCTCCCTGCCTTCCTGCCCTGCCTCGAAGTTGGTTGTCAATCCGGCGGCTTTCATGCCGCTCTGTTCCCAGGATAAACAGGCCGCCCGCGGCTCGTACGTCTTCTGCTTCCTGCGTTACCTGTTCTCGGAACTTGTCATAAAGCTCTCGGTATCTGGTCCGAGCTGCTAGCACTTCCGCGTCGGTTGTTTCCGTTAGTGCGGATGCCTGAACAAGAAGTCCGTGTTCCATTCCTTCCTTTTCCAGCTGATGCTTTGCCAAAAACTCTGCGTTTCCGCCTAAAATAATATCAGTTCCACGGCCCGCCATGTTTGTGGCGATAGTTACTGCACCCTTTCGTCCAGCCTGAGCAATAATAGAAGCTTCTTTTTCGTGGTATTTCGCATTCAGTACATTGTGAGGAATGCCATTTCGTTTAAGAACCCCGGACAAAAGTTCGGATTTTTCAATAGTCACGGTACCAATTAGTACCGGTTGGCCCTTTTCGTAACATTCCTTCACCTGCCGAAGTACAGCTTCAAACTTTGCCTTTTCCGATTTGTAGACCCGGTCGTTATGATCTTTTCGGATGTTGGGCTTATTGGTGGGAATTTCTACCACATCCAAATTATAAATTTGGCGAAATTCATCTTCCTCGGTGGCAGCAGTACCGGTCATCCCAGCCAGTTTTTCGTAAATCCGGAAATAATTCTGGAAGGTAATGGTGGCCAGGGTTTTAGACTCGTTTTCTACCTTCACTCCTTCCTTTGCCTCTATTGCTTGATGTAGGCCATTGGAATAACGGCGACCAAACATCATTCGTCCGGTGAATTCATCCACAATAATGACTTCTCCGTCTTTGACGACATAGTCCACATCTCGTTGCATGGTGCCGTGAGCTTTCAGGGCTTGGTTAATGTAGTGTTGCAACTGGGCGTTTTCCAGGTCAGCCAGATTTTCTACGCCAAATGTCTTCTCAGCTTTTTCAATACCTCGGGCAGTAAGGGTAGCGGTTTTGTTTTTTTCTTCGGCAATGTAATCTGCGTCCACGTTGTCGTAGCTTTCCTTGGAATCCATTTCTTTGATTTTCATGCAGGTAAGCCGACGGACAAAGTCGTTTGCTTTTTGATACATGTCGTCAGAGGTATCTCCTTGACCAGAGATAATCAGAGGAGTACGGGCCTCATCAATAAGAATGGAGTCCACCTCGTCCACAATTGCATAGGCATGGCCCCGTTGGACTTTCTGTTCCTGATAAATTACCATGTTGTCCCGGAGATAATCAAAGCCAAACTCGTTGTTTGTCCCGTAGGTAATGTCAGCCGCATAAGCTTTTCGCCGTTCTTCCCCAGTTCTTCCGTGGACAATCAGTCCCACTTCCAGCCCGAGAAACGCGTGAATTTTTCCCATCCACTCACTATCCCGGCGGGCCAGATAGTCGTTGACTGTAACAATATGCACTCCTTTGCCCGACAAAGCGTTCAGGTAAGCGGGCAGCACGGCCACCAGGGTTTTTCCTTCACCGGTGCGCATTTCAGAAATACGGCCCTGATGAAGAATAATTCCGCCGATGATCTGACACCGAAACGGCCGCATTCCCAGTACACGGTCGGCGGCTTCCCGTACGGTGGCAAATGCTTCCGGGAGCAGAGAATCCAGACTTTCTCCTTTCGCGTACCGTTCTTTAAACCAGGCGGTTTTTGCCTGTAGTTCCTCGTCACTTAATTGATGGTATTCTTCCTCCCAAGCTTCTATTTTTTTTACGGTAGGTTCAATTTTTTTCAGCTCCCGCTGACTATAAGATGCAAAAAAGTTAAAAAGCCCCATGGCAGCCTCCCTTGGGTATTATGAATTTTCTTACATTATAACATAATTTTTAAAAATAATCTATAGCTTTTCTAAATTGACGCCGAAATGTCACATTTATATAGTAATATAAAAAAAGAAAACTTCTGTAGGTTTTGCGACAAAGAAAAATACTTTGATTTTATTTCCCGAATTCGTTTCATTTGTTTTCGGAAGATTCCGGAAAAAAGTTGCTTTTTCCGGTGGAATTGTCCACTGTATCTGTGGAAAACTCTGTGTAAACCGTGGAAAACTTCCGAAATGACCGACTTTTCCACAGTTAAAAACTTTTTTATCAAAGTTCATTAAAAATTTAGTATTTCCCAAACGCTAAAGAAAAAAAGGAATAAATCCGTCATGAAAATCTCCCAATTCAAAAAAATGTTCCAGAACCACCAGATTTTGGTGGGCGGAAACGCTCCCGACGGACTGGAAATTACCTCCCTGTGCTGTGATTCCCGGGATGCAATTCCAGGCAGCTTGTTTTTCTGTAAGGGGGCCAAGTTTCGTTTTGATTATCTGCAAAGGGCCGCGCAGGCCGGTGCCTGCGCCTATGTGTCAGAGGTGGATTATGGGCTTTTGCCCACGCTACTGGTTTCAGATATCCGAGCGGCCATGCCCCTGGCTGGAAAGGCGTTTGCTGGGGCACCTGATGAGAAGTTTCCCCTAATCGGAATTACCGGAACCAAGGGAAAAACCACCTGTGCCTATTTTCTACAGAGTATTTTGTCCCGCAAGTACGGTTTTCGGGTGGGGTTGATTTCTACAAACGAAGCCCTTTCCCTTGGACAGCGGCTGAAAAAATCTGGTACAACTCCCGAACCTTTGGAACTATACAGTCTGCTGGAACGCTTTGCTTCCGACCGAGTGGGGGCTGCGATAATGGAAGTGTCCTCCCAGGGGCTACAGTACCGCCGGGTAGAGCATATTGATTTTGCAGTGGGTGTGTTTTTGAACCTATCCCCTGACCATATCAGCCCTACTGAGCATAAGGATTTTGAGGAATATAAAGCCGCTAAACAAAAAATGCTGACGCTGTGCCGCGCTGGGGTAGTGAATCTGGATGACCCCTACAGCGGAGAAATTCTCCGATCGGCTACCTGCCGGCAGATACAGACGGTGTCCCTGATCGGTCCCGCCGACTGGACAGCCCGGGATATTCGGGGAACTCGCCAGGGTGTTTCCTTCCGAATCAATGGTCCAGGATGTTCTTTTCCGGTGCATTTGTCGGCCGCTGGGGATTTCAATGTGTCTAACGCCCTTTGCGCTGCAGCTGCAGCTGCGGCGGTTGGGGGGACTCCGGAACAGATTCAGGAGGGACTGGAAGCTTCTGTAATTCCTGGCCGAATGGAGCAGTTTTCGGTGGCAGGAAGGCAGATTATTGTGGATTACGCTCACAACCGACTGAGCTTTGAAAAGATTTTCGAGTATACGTCCCAGTATTTCTCAGGGGTTTTCTGCACCGTTTTATTTGGTTGTCCTGGCAACAAGGCACCCGGCAGACGAAAAGACTTGCCTGAGGTAGCAGCTGCAAATGCTGATTTGATTATTCTGACTGACGATGACCCGGCGGATGAGGAACCTGAGGCTATTTTTCGGGAATGCGCAGCTGTGCTTGCTCTGTCTGATGTCCCTTATCGGATTATTCCCGATCGGCGGGAGGCTATTCTTGCTGCCATAGAAGCCACTCCGCCGGGCGGACTTGTGTTACTGTTGGGCAAAGGCCATGAGACTACCCAAATTGTTCGAGGCCGAGCTATAGAATACGGCGGTGATCGGAAATGCGCTCTGGGGGCTGTTGCTACTGTCTCCGTGGAATCATAATAGAAAGGATGTTATATATATGAAATTTCCCCATGTTTCCTTTCAGCCACTCCGGCGGCTGATTCATCCTGCATTTTTATATGATACTTCCGATGACTCCCGGAAATGGCTGTGGCTTATTTGCCCATCCTTGTGCTTTGGTATTTTCTTTTTACATGCCGGGCTGGATCGGTTTCGAGTAGGTCTTTCGGGAGGACTGGGGGTCTTTTTCTGTGGATTGACCGGTTTGGTGGTGGGTGCGGCAGTGGCTCTGGTATTTGCGTTTTTGGCCTGGCTTTGCTGTCGGATATGCCGTCAGAAGCGGGCATTGTTGCGGCTGGTTTCTCCAGCCTGCGGAGTATTTCAGATTCCGCTGTTGTTACAAGTTTGTTCCCTATTGTTTGGCTTGCCCTTTGCTGTCCCTGCCGTATCGGCTTTTGGGCTGACGGCGCTGTTGTGGGCGCTGATTTTGATGATTGGTATGCTTCACGATTTGTTTGACCGTAAGCTGTGGCTTTCCTTGCCCTGTGTAACCCTGGCGGGGATTGTCCTGCTCAGTTCTTTGCAGCTGATTGTATTGTTTCGGTAGAAAGAGGCCTGTTTTATGAAATTTGATCGTTATATTTTAATTGGGATTCTATGTCTTTTGCCCTATGTCTGTGTGGGAGCATTTTTGACGGCCCCTTCCTTAGTCAACGTTTTTTCCTGGGTGTTTTTATCCCTTGCAGTGACGGCGGCCGATGTGGTTTGCTTTGATATGCTTTTGGCCAATCGCCGGAAAAACTGGTGTCTTCTTTTGCCTTTTACAGTATTGTTTCTTTATGCTCAGATTGTATTCCGGTGGAATGTTTTAATTCCCTTTTTTGTGACCGGGCAGTTTGCCTTGGGGATTTACACCACTACTGAAAGGGCCGAAACCCTGGGAAAATTGAAAGCGGCAAAACCTCTGTTGGTGGCCGGGGTTGTTGGGGTCCTAATGACTTGTGTTGTGATTTTGACGGGGGTGGGGGCGTGAGAAAAGTTTGGACCGGTTCTTTACTCTTTCTCCTGACAGTGCTTTTTTTGTCTTTGATCGTGTCGGCCGACCCGGAACTTTGCTTTTGCGGTCGGGAATATTATGCGGTTACAGGCGATGGGCACAGCCAGTACGACTGTCGGGGTTGCGGCCAAAATTACCGATTCTGCAAATGCCATACCTGTTGGTGCGGAAAATCTCTGACGGTGCAGTCTGGAGAGAACGGGGAAATTCTTTCTATGATTTGCGATGGGTGCGGTCTTCCCGGAAGTAAATGTACTTGTGCGGATCGGGAATATTATCATGCACTGCTAATGCTGGATCGGAATATCTGCGGTCCTGACCTTCCCAAAACCGGAGGGCTGCTTCTTCTGGCGGCAGCGATTTTGCCAGCCGGTCTGTTTTTTCTTTTGTTTTTACTGTTTCATCAGCGAAACGAATCTTTTGATGCTCAGGTCCGCGATATTGGACGTCTGAAGGTTGCCTTTAATCAAATTGAGAAGCAAGAAGATGCTTTGTCCCGGTATCGGGTGGCGAAAAAGGCAGAGGAGCATAAGCGTCGGGATTTGGATGGTTCGCCTACGCCTACTGATTGGAAAGAATGGAAGGCGCTTTGCTTTAAAAAGGATTCTCTTCTTCCGAGTGTGTTGAACGAGGAAACCTTCCGGGCCCGAACAGAGCAATTGCTTCAGGACTGTCTGACTGACAGCCGCCTTGCGCTATCCGGCGAACCCGATCTACCGGTAGATCTATGGTCTCAGTCCGGCACCTTTTCTCCGGAACGTCTTTCTTTGGGGGCTGCTACTCCGGCCGGAACTCTGCTGCGTTGGCCGGGGGCCTCATCGGAGGTTTGCCTATACCAAATAGCAGCTGCTTTATGTGGTCCGGATACCTGCCGATTAGCTTACGGAACTGGGCGCACCGGGTTTTCCGGTGCTGTGTTTGAGCCATCGTTTAAGCTGCTGAAGAAAAAAGAGGACTGGCAGGCACAAACAGCCGAATGTGAACACGCGTTGGCAGTCCTTGTTCCTGGAGGGGATCCGGAGCTTTTGAGTAAGCTTCCTCTCTGTTCCGGTGAATTTCCTGAGGAACCTGGTTTGCCTCCGGTGACGGAAAAGTACGCACCTGCCATTCTTCGTTTTGCACCTAGCGGAAAGGAGGGGGACCTATGAGATATCTGTTTTCTACCCGGGAGCTTGTGGCGTTTTTATCTCGTTCTGAAACACCTTGTTCCCCCCATTCTCTCTTTGAACCCCTATCCCGGTTGCCCTTGTCAGAACCATTAACGCCGCCTTTGACCGAAGAAAACGGTTTGACAGCTGAGGGCCGGTTGCTGGAGCGGTTTTTGCTGGACCCCGATCGGGTATTCTTGTTGGGGCGGCAGGCAGCGGCTGATGGAACGATTTATGCCTTACGCAAAGAGGGGTTGTTCTGCTTGTATACCTATCTGCGCAGACAGGATTTTCATGTATTTTTTCTGTATCTGGATGTGAAGCGATTGGCAGATGCCCTTCCTGGCCTTTTATATAGTTTTTATACCCCCGATCTGTATGTATCCACCTCCCTGGCCTGTATGCTTACCTTGCCAGAATACGCGGCTTTGCAGCTCTGTTGCATGGTTTTGAATTTGCGGCCCACACCTTTGTCGGCTTTGGAGCCCATTACCTTAGATCAATTACGGGGAGAAAATCTGTCTCTGTATCTGTCGAATTTCCTTGAGGAAGCTGGCCGCCGAGAAGGTGCCGCAAGGGTTTGCGAGCTGCAGGCTGGCCCGGCATTGGAAACTGCGTTAACCGGATTGCTGGAAAAAGGACTGCTTCTTCCTCTGGCCGGAGACAGTCATCAGATTTCTTATCTGCCTTCGCCTTTGTTTATCGACTGGCTCGATCAGGGGCTGACTCTGGATACCGTTTACTGCCGGGAATCTGTGTCTGGTCGGGAACGTCTTTTTGCACTGCGCCGCCCGGGCATTACACAGATTGCTCCTGATGGAGAAAGCGTGACTCTTTGTTCGGTTTCCGCCCCTGACTGGGAAAAAATTTTATCGGAATAACAACCGTTATGTTTGGAGGACTTGATTATGAAAGAAAAATTTAAGGAACTGTCCCAATGGCTGACTGCGGCACGGGAGATGCTGCGGCAATTGCCCAAGATTTTCAAAAAAAAGACTCCGGTGCCGGAAAAGCAAAGCAAAGGTACCGTGGCGGCGCTGATATTTGCTGCTGTCGGGATTCTGTTTTCCTTGGTATCAGTTGCAGCGTTGGTATTTTGTAAGCTGCGGAACTGGAGGAACCGCTGCCCGGAAGAGTCTTTGCCGGGCTACGAGACTGATCCGGACGCTGATGAATATGAGGATACTGAGGAATAAAAAGCATTGGCCGGCCAGAGACCCCCCCTGGTCGGCCAATTGTTTTATTCTGTTTTTCGCAAACGAAAGCGTTGAATTTTACCCGAGTCTGTTTTAGGAAGTACCGGAACATATTCAATTATCCGGGGATATTTGTAGGAGGCAGTGGATTCCTTAACAAATTTTTGCAGTTGGCGTGTTAAATTCCGGGTACCTTCATAGCCTGGCTGTAAAACGACGGTGGCCTTGATGGCAAAGCCTCGTTCGGCGTCAGGTATGCCGGTAACGGCGCATTCAAAAACTGCTGGGTGCTGTATCAGCACATTTTCTACCTCAAAGGGACTAATTCTGTATCCGCAGGATTTAATAACATCATCGGTCCGACCTACATACCAGATGTAACCATCTTTGTCCTGATAAGCAAGGTCCCGGGTATGATACATGCCATTTTTCCAAATTTCCTCTGTAGCTTCTGGATCTTTATCATAATGATCCATCAGTCCAAAATTTCCTGCCGGATTTGGCAAAATAACGATTTCTCCTGTCTCACCTTGGGGGACTGGTTGACCTTCTTCGTCCACAATCTGAACCCTGTAAAGGGGTGAGGGTTTTCCCATAGATCCTTCTCTGGATTTTTCTCCCTGGAAATTTCCAATAATCAGGGTTGTTTCAGTTTGACCATAGCCTTCTTTGATTTCCAGTCCCGTGTGCTCCTGAAATTTTCGAAAAATGTCCGGATTAAGAGCTTCTCCGGCGGTAGAAACCGAGTGAAGGGTGGAAAAATTATAGTTTTTAAGGCCACTTTTTACCAAAAACCGGTAAAATGTCGGTGGCGCACAAAAAGAACATACCTTGTAGTTTGCTGCTACTTCCAGCAGATCTCCAGGGTTAAAGTTAATGTAATCGTACACCAACACCGCACTTCCGCAGAGCCACTGGCCGTAAATTTTTCCCCAGGAGGCCTTCGCCCAACCGGTGTCTGCGACGCTGAGGTGAACTCCGTTATTTTCTGTATTTTGCCAGTATTTTGCAGTGGGGATGTGTCCCAGAGGATAGCCGTAATTGTGAACGACTGCTTTGGGATATCCGGTGGTTCCGGAGGTAAAATACATTATCATTGGGTCGGTACTAGGAATGACCTTGCGGGAAAATTTATCGGATTCCTTCTCCATGCCGGTATCCAGACGCAAAAATCCGGGACAATCCTGCCGCACGGTAAATTTCTGTTCCAAACCGCATTTTGCAGAGGCTGCCGTAACAGCTCCGGTCACCTCTGAGTCCTCCGTGCAGACAATGGCTTTGATTGAAGCCGACTGAATCCGATAAATCAGGTCTTCTTCACGGAGCATATAAGACGCCGGAATAGCAACAGCACCTATGCGGTGCAAGGCAAGAAGCGTATACCAATATTCAAAATGCCGTCGGAGAAGAAGGAGGACCCGATCACCTCGACGGATTCCCTGTTTTGTCAGATAGTTGGCTGCCTGTGCTGATGCCTTGCTCATATAAAGGAAGGAAAAAATCTCTTCCCGTCCCTTGTGATCTCGCCAGATAAGCGCCGTTTTGTCTGGTTCCTGCTGGGCAATTACATCCACTACGTCATTTGCAAAATTAAAATATTTCGGTACATGAAGGGAAAAAGATCGGATACAGCCCTTTTCGTCCAGTTCTTCGCTGCAATAGTTTAAATAAAGAGGTTTCATTAAGCTTCCCCGTTTTCCGTGAAAATTCCGATTTTACGGAACCTCTGATATCGTTCTTCCAGCATTTGTCCAATGGGTTTGGACAGCAGCTCTGACAAATCCTGCAAATACCGGTTTTTTATTTGCTCACACATTTGGGGAAACCGGTCAAATGTCTCGGGAAATACTGCTTCTGCTACACCGAAGCGGAGCATATCCTCTGCCGTAATGTGCAGACAATCTGCTGCCTGCTCTACTTTGGCGGAATCCTTCCAAAGAATACTGGCGCATCCCTCGGGGGAAATTACAGAATATACTGCATTTTCCAACATATAAACCCGATCTGCCACGCCCAAGGCTAAAGCCCCTCCGCTCCCCCCTTCGCCGATAACGGTCGTGAGTATTGGTACTGTCAAACCTGCCATTTCCAGCAAATTTTCCGCAATGGCCAATCCCTGTCCCCGTTCTTCTGCATCAGCGCCGCAAAAGGCTCCTAGGGTGTCTACGAAGCAAAGCACCGGCCGACCAAATTTTTCGGCTTGTTTCATCAGTCGCAGGGCCTTTCGGTAGCCTTCCGGTTTGGGACAACCAAAGTTTCGAGCCAGTCGATCCTGTAAATCCTGCCCTTTTTCAATAGCCAAAAAGGTAACTGGAAGCCGCTCCAAATATCCAATTCCTCCCAGAATAGCTCCGTCCTCTCCATACCTCCGGTCTCCGTGTAGGAAAACCTGCTCGGTAAACAAGCTGTCAATATAGGCTCGGCCTGTGGGACGTCCGGTGGTTCGGGCAATTCGGAGTTTTTCGTAGGCGGTCATATTCTCACCTCTCTGTTGTGCATTCGAAGCAGCAAAGCTATGGTCTCTTTTAGCTTGCTTCGGGAAACAATTTCATCCACAAAGCCATGCTGAAGCAAAAATTCCGACCGCTGAAAATCTTTTGGCAGATTGCTTCCGGTGGTTTGTTCCACTACCCTCCGTCCGGCAAAGCCGACCAAGGCGCCCGGTTCCGCTAAAATAATGTCGCCCTGCATGGCAAAACTTGCCGTTACGCCTCCGGTGGTAGGGTCTGTAAGCACTGTCAGATATAAATTCCCCGCATCGCTGTGTCTCCGTACCGCTGCGCTGACCTTAGCCATTTGCATTAGGGACACAATTCCTTCCTGCATTCGAGCACCCCCCGAGGCGGTAAACCCAAGGACCGGCAGCTGATGTTCCAGCGCGTATTCAAAGGCCCGGGTAATTTTTTCACCCACTACCGATCCCATACTTGCCATAATAAAATCTGGCTCCATGGCAAAAATTACACAGGGGTTTCCCTTAATTTTTGCTGTGCCGCAAACCACTGCGTCTTTTTCTCCGGTGGTATTTTCTGCTTCCCAGAGTTTTTGTGCATAGTTTGGAAATTGCAAAAAGTCCTGGCTGCTCAGATTCGGGCTGATTTCCTGAAAGGTTTTTTCGTCCGCAATCCATTGAATTCTCCGTCTTCCTCCAAATCGAAGATATTTTCCGCAGGAAGAGCAAAGATAGTCGTTTTTCCGTGCGACCTTGGCTGGAATTTCTGTTTTGCAGGATTTGCAGATTAAAGGTGCTTCGTCCTTTCCGGACAGCTTAGACAGCAGGTTAGTCAGAAACTTCATTCTGCAGCCTCCTTTTGCTCCGGTACTAGCGCAAAGGAAAATTCTGCCTTAACACAAAGGGCGCCGTTAACTTTCCCCTTTGCTGAAGCAAAATAAAACTGACCCATGGTCCGTTCAATACGGCATTCGGTTTCAAATACATCTCCTATCGTTACCGGACGCTTAAAGCGTACTTTGTCCAAGCCGGTAAAGAAAGGCAGGGTTTTTCCTGTGGTCTGCCCCAACAGTACACAGGCGGATTGTGCCATAATTTCGCATAAAATAACCCCTGGAACCACTGGACGGCCAGGAAAATGTCCTTTAAGGAACCATTCTTCTCCGGTAATGGTCTTTTTGCCGTGGGCAATTTCGTCTATTACCTCAGCCTCATCAATAAGAAGCATATTATCCCGGTGAGGAAGGATTTTTTTGATTTCTTCCTGATTCATAGCTTTCTCCTTACAGTGTCCGGAAAGCAATGCAGGTGTCATGACCTCCAAAGCCCAGAGAGGTGGAAATGGCTCCCCGAATTTCCGTGTAAACCGCCTTAAGCGGGGTGTAATTCAGGTCGCATTCCTCATCCGGTTCTAACAAGTTAATGGTGGGGGGAACAACTCCTTTTTTCAGAGTAAACAAACACGCGATGGCCTCTGCTGCTCCGGCCGCACCCAGCATATGTCCGGTCATGGACTTAGTAGAGCTGATATGCAATCGGTATGCATCCTGTCCAAAAGCTCTCTTAAAAGCAGTGGTTTCGGTGATATCGTTGAGATGCGTTCCTGTACCGTGAGCATTTACGTAAAGGGTTTCCGCTGGTACATCTCCCATGTTCTGCATTGCCTGGCGAATAGCCCGGATGGTACAGGTTGCTTCCGGATCAGGTGCGGTAATGTGATGTGCATCGCAGGCAGCACCGTAACCGCACACTTCTGCGTAAATTTTTGCACCCCGGGCCTTTGCGTGTTCATATTCTTCCAGAATCAGAGTTGCTGCGCCTTCCCCGATAACAAATCCGCCCCGGCGTTTGTCAAAGGGTAAGGAGGCTGCGTTTTTGTCTTCTGCTGCGGACAATGCCATACAGTTGCCGAACCCGGCTACCGTCAAGGGAACAATGGCGGCTTCCGATCCTCCGCAGATAATGGCCTTAGCATATCCGTGGCAAATGGCACGATAGGCTTCACCGATGGCAGTAGTGCCGGTAGCGCAAGCGGTAGACAGTGCTAGGGAAGAGCCTTTGGCATGAAACCGGATGGCAATATTTCCTGCTGCAATATTCATAATCATTTTCGGTACAAATTGAGGTGAAACATAGTTTGCACCATTTTCCAGATTTGCTTGATCTTCCTTACAAAGTGTCTGAATTCCCCCAATGCCGGTTCCGTAATAAACGCCTAGGTCTTCGTCAGCAATCTGTCCCTCCAGGCCGCTGTCATTCATTGCTTCCTGGGAAGCTATCAGCGCGTACTGTACAAAGGGGTCTGTTTTCCGGGCCGCTGCCTTGCCCAGCAACGTTGCTACATCCAGGCCCTTGACCTCTGCGCCCATTTTAAACCGTGATTCGCTTATATCAAAGCGGGAAATAGTGTCAATTCCGTTTACACCTGCTTCCAGGGCAGCCCAGTATTCCGGAACATTATTTCCGATAGGGGTTACCGCCCCAATGCCGGTTACTACAACTCGATTCATGCTGTTTCCTCCTACATTGCAATTCCGCCATCAATGCGGATTACTTCTCCGGTAATATAATTGGCATTTTCCGACGCCAAAAATGCTACAAGCCGGGCGACTTCCCATGCTTCTCCCATTCTCCGCAAGGGAATGTTCTTAGCAATGACGTCAGCATCAAATCCGGCGGTCATGTCTGTACGGATAAAGCCGGGTGCAATAGCGTTGCAGGTAATGCCTCGGGAGGCTAGTTCTTTGGCTATGGACTTTGTGAGTCCTATGATTCCTGCTTTTGAGGCCGAATAGTTTGTCTGACCGGCGTTTCCCATTAGTCCCGATACGGAACTGACATTCACAATTTTTCCCTGCTTTTTCCGGAGAAAGACCGGATAAAGCAATTTAATCATATGAAAGGCGCCTTTCAAATTTACATCTACCACTGCGTCAAAATCCTCCGGAGACATGGCCAGAACTAATTTATCCCGGGTAATTCCGGCATTGTTAACCAAAATGTCCACCGTACCAAAGTCGGCTAATACCTGCTTGACAGTCTTTTCGCACTGGGTATAATCGGCGACATCGCATACATATGCTTTGGCGTTCGTTCCCAACGCTTCCAGCGTTTCCTTGGCGCGTTCCGGCTCGCCTACATATAAAAAGGCAACGCTGGCCCCTTGTGCGGCAAAAGTTTCACAGATTGACCGTCCAATGCCCTGACTTCCACCTGTGACCAATACGGTTTTTCCTTCAAACATGGCTTAAAACCTCCTGTCCAATCGCCGCTGCTTCTTCTGCTGTTTCCACAGCATAAATCAAAGCATCGGGCAGGGTTTTCTGAATTAATTTTTTCAGCGTGGTACCTACGCCGGTTTCAATAAAGATGTCAAAGCCCTCTTTTGCTAACCGGCGAATTGTATTTTCCCACTGAACCGGATGGTTCATCTGCCGGGTCAAAAGGCTTGCGATGTCTTCCGTATAGGGTTGCGCTGTGCAGTTGGAATAGACTGGAATTTCCGGCATGCGCAGATTTTTTTGCTGTAAAAAAGTACCGAAAGCTTCCGCTGCGTCATTCATATAGGGGGAATGAAATGCACCGCTAACCGCCAAAGGCACAGCGCGACCTCCGGCTTGACGTACTGCGACAGAAAACGCTTCCAAAGAGTCTTTGGCTCCCGATACTACCAATTGGCCCGGACAGTTATAATTCACCGGATAAACCCGGTCAAATTGCTGGGCCAACGTTTCCACCGCAGCATTTTCCATTTTTACCACTGCTACCATTCCAGTGTCGGCTTGTCGGTTGGCTTCTCCCATGAGCTGCCCCCTACGACAGACGATGGAAAAGCCTTCTTCTAGGGAAAAGGCTCCACCAAAGGCTAGGGCCGCTATTTCTCCTAAGGAAAATCCGGCCAGAGCTTGAGGTACGATTCCCTCCTCTTCCAGAGCTATTGCTGCTGCTAAATCAGCTAAATACAGGCAAGGCTGAGTATTTTCGGTTTGTTTTAGTTCTTCCTGCGTTCCCCGTAAACATTGCTCTGTGGTTCCCGGACGAATCCGGTCAGCCGCAGCAAACAGGTCTGCAACACGGTCATATCGTTCAATCAGGTCCTGGGCCATTCCAGGATGCTGAGCCCCTTGACCGGAAAAAACAAAAGCTATTTTACCCATAGGGATGCTCCTTTCAGCAATATTTCTGCTTCTTCTGTTACCTGACGAATAATTTCTGCTGCCGGCATCTCTTCCCGAACCAGACCGGAAATCTGTCCGGCCAGAAGACAGCCATTTTTTACATCGCCCTCTATAGCTGCCCGCCGCAACGATCCTACGCCAAGTTCAGCGATATCTTCCGCTGTGGTTTCGGGTAAATATTCGGTTTTTAAAAAATTACGGGTAAAGGTATTTTTAATACAACGGCAGGTATTTCCGCCAAACCGGCGGCCGGTAGTCACGGTGGAAATGTCGCCTGCCTTCAGCACTGCCTGCTTGTATGCGGGATGAACGCTGCATTCACAGGCGACTAAAAACCGGGTTCCCATTTGAACCCCCTGGGCTCCCAGCATCATGGCGGCCGCCATGCCTCTACCGTCTGCAATACCGCCTGCGGCTAAAACAGGAATAGACACCGCATCACAAACTTGAGGGACAATTGCCATTGTCGTCAGTTCTCCAATATGGCCGCCGGACTCCTGCCCCTCAGCAATCACCGCCGCAGCTCCCGCATCCTGAGCCATCTTAGCCATAGCGACTGAGGCGACAACCGGAATGACAGTAATGCCTGCTTCCAGCCATTGGGGCATGTATTGGGTGGGGCGCCCTGCGCCGGTAGTTACAACCGCCACTTTTTCCTCTGCTACGAGTGCGGCAACTTCTGCGACATGCGGACTCATGAGCATAATATTTACACCAAAAGGCTTATCGGTCAGATTTCGAGCCGTCCGGATCTGCTCCCGCAGATAGTTTTTATCAGCGTTCATGGCTGAAATAATTCCTAGGCCGCCTCCTTCCGAGACGGCCGCCGCCAATTTTCCATCCGAAATCCAGGCCATACCGCCTTGGAAGATCGGATACCGGATGCCCAGTAAATCACAAATTTGGGAAGAAATCATACGTTTTTCACGCTTTCAGTGCATCAAGCTTCGCAACGATGTCCCCAACTGTTTTTAACGATCCATCCATTTCCAACTTGACGCCAAACTCATTTTCCAGATTCAGTACCAATTCGGCAATATCCAAAGAGTCAATTCCCAGGTCGCTCAATGCCGTTTCGGTTGTGATTTCAGAGGCCTCCATATCGGAAATTTCAGAAATCATTTCTGCAACTTTTTCCAGTGTCATAATAAAAAATCCTCCTGCTATTTTGGTAAAATTTTGGTATTCATTCTTTTAGTGTACCTCTTTTGGAAAAAGGTTACACCGAATTTGAAAAAAATTTTAATCTTATCGGGTATTCATTCAAAGAAATGACACGAATATCGACTATTATATAATTTAAAGAAGGGAGTGTGCGGATGAAAGAGTTTGAAGAAATTTATAGGGAGAACTATTCTTTTATTTACGGCTTTCTCCGCAAGCTTTGCGGAAATCGGGAATTGGCAGAGGAACTGTCGGGGGAAACCTTTTATCAGGCTTTCCGGTCTTTTCGGAAATTCCGAGGCGAAAGCAAAGTATCTACTTGGCTGACGGCTATCGCAAAACATGTGTATTATCACTATTTAAAATCGCACCGTCTTTCTTTGGATACCATCAGCTTAGATACCGTCGAAGATGTTTTGGCTGGGAATTCTCTGCCGACCGCAGGGCCAGAGATCGGATTGCTTCAGGAGGAACAGCGGCAGGCGCTGCGGCGGACGCTTCGAAAACTTCCCGACAAATACCGGGATGTAGTACTCCTGCGGATCTATGCCGATCTTCCCTTTGCAGAGGTGGCGGCTGCTCTGAAAATTAGTGAAAATTCTGCAAAAGTAATTTATTGTCGGGCAAAAAAAATGTTATCGGAGGAATTGAAGCATGAATTTGACTTGTGATACTGTGATGGATCTGTTTCCTTTATATTATGACGGCCTAGCCAGCCAGTCCAGTCGGGAGGCCATTCGCCGCCATCTTCGGACATGTCCTTCTTGCCGGGAGTTTGTTCACCGGTATCGGGAAACTGCTAGTCATCCGGCCCCCTGTGGGTCGGAGTCTCTTCCTGATTTTGACCAGGGGTACCGGAATTTGGCTGACCGTTTGAAACGGCGGCATATCATTAAGACCTCCGCCTTTTCCTTTGTCTTAGCTGTCTGTCTGGCTACTTTGGCCGCCAGTTTTTTTCTTAAACGAAACGGACGGTAAAAAGAAATGTTCCTCTCGGCGTACCCTCCGCAAGGAAGGTACGCCGAGGGGCTTTGTATCTCAATTTAATAATAATTTTGTTAATGATCGGGTTATGCCGTTTTGCTTTTGGTTTGCTCTAAACGCTTTTGGAAGGCTTCTTCCCTTTCCTCGAGCAAAAGTCCTCGGATAACACCGATGCCGTTGTAGTGGATGCCGATGATTTGGTATCGTTGACCATCAAGGTATTTTAGTGCGTGTAGGATGACATTGTGCTTTTTATAAACAATGGTTTATCATCCGTATTTGCTACCATAGAACATACAACAAAGCTAATTTCATCAATGAAATTCGCTTCTATAAATGCTCCGTCAAGAATACCTACCGTCCTCAAGGAGCAGGTGCCTATGCTGACAATATTTTTCAGCTTAAACAAAGCAAGCTCCTCATCAATTTCTGTTTTCCTGTAAATATATACGGGATCTCCACTTCTTCAAGATATGCGAGATAGCGTTCGTCCACCTGCTCGGTCAGCACTTCAATAATCTGTGCATTGTCGTAACCGGAGGCTTTGTTGGGATCTGCGATACAGTTAGACTTCCAACTGAGCTTGCCATGAAAATCAAACCAACCGCATACAATCCGGAAAGATTATCTATCATAAAATCCATTTTAAGCCCATTTCGTGTTTAACAAGTTTGTATGCCGACAAGTCGGGATAATCTGTGTCGCAAAAACTCCCCTGCATAGAGTAACACGACCGCAGATATACTCATCGGCTTTATAATCTCTGTTGAGCTGATAATATGCTTCTACGGCTTTGGCATTTTCGGGATGTGAAAGGAAATCTCCCGTAACCTTGCTGTCAATAGAGGTAGTCATGTGACAAATAATATACGGTTTGTTCATTTTGTGCTATCTTCATTTTCATCATCCAAACGAAGAAGATTGCTTGTATAAGGTCTTACACCGGAGAGAACTTCATCATAGAAATTCTGTTTGTAGTCAATAAAGTCGATGCAAGCTTCAATTTCCTTAATGCTCTCGCGCAGGGCCACTTGTTTTTCGGCAAGCATTTCTTTTCTGCGAGGAATTGAAGATTTGCCTTCAAGGCAAAGTTTTGTATATTCTTGCATTTCGGCAATACTCATTCCGCACTTTTTCAGACAAGAAAGACCTTCGAGCCATTTGAGATCGCGCTCGTCAAAAATGCGACGGTTGTTTGCATCGCGTTTAACATTAGGGACAAGTCCTTCGTTGCAATAAAATTTCAGCGTTTGATATGTCATATCAAGTTTTCGGCAGACCTGCATCATGGTATATATCATGCTGTTACCTTCCTTTTTGTATCTTCACAAAAAATTTATAATTATTTTTGAAAAACCTATTGACCGATAGTTACAACCGTAATGTATAATCAGTTGTATCAAGCGGTTGTATGCTTAAAGTATATCACAACTGGGAGCAAAAAGCAATATTATTTTTTGAATTTATCAGCAACAAATGCTGAAAGAAAGAGAGGTTTTTCTATAAACTATGTAACTCTTTCAAACGGTGTCAAAATGCCGCAGCTGGGCTATGGCGTGTATCAAGTGTCCAAAGATGAGTGTGAGAGGTGCGTGCTTGATGCACTCAAAGTCGGCTATCGGCACATCGACACGGCGCAGAGCTATTTTAACGAGGATGAAGTCGGCTCTGCCATTGAAAAGTCGGGCATTCCCCGTGAGGAGATCTTTCTCACAACAAAGGTATGGATCGAACATTACAGCTATGAAAAAACAAAGACATCGGTATATGAGTCTATGCGTAAGCTGAAAACGGATTATATTGACCTCGTTCTTCTGCATCAGCCTTTTGCCGATGTTTACGGTGCATGGCGTGCATTGGAGGAGTTGTATGACGAGGGCAAGCTCCGTGCCATCGGTATCTCCAACTTCTATCCCGACAGAATGGTGGACATCTGCTCCTTTGCCCGTATCAAGCCTATGGTCAATCAAGTCGAAACGCATCCTCACAATCAGCAGATCGAAGCACAGAAGTGGATGGAGAAATACGGTGTGCAGATCGAAGCGTGGGCGCCGTTTGGCGAAGGCAAGGGCGGTTTGTTTGCCGAGCCTACTATAGAGAAAATCGGAAAGAAATACGGTAAGACCGTTGCACAGATCATTTTGCGTTGGGAGCTTCAGCGCGGTATCGTTGTTATTCCAAAGTCTGTTCATATCGAGCGTATGCGGGAAAATTTCAATGTGTTTGATTTTGAACTAACCGCCGAGGATATGGAAATTATGGGGAACCTTGACAAAAAGCAATCTTCCTTCTTCTCACATACCGAGCCTGCTGTGGTGGAATGGTTTGCAAAAATGGTTGAAGAACGCAAGAAAAACAACGACTACACAAAGGAGGAAAAGAAGTGATGATGAAAAAAGTTATATCAATCCTTTTAGCGGTGCTTATGCTGTTTGCTCTCGTTTCATGCGGCAAAGACGAAACCCCCGATGCAGGCACAACACCTAACGACAGTATTCCCGGACAAAAGCCCGATGATGATCGTCCCGAAACTCCCGACAGTAAAACGCTTGTTGTCTATTTTTCCATGCCAGATAATGTGGATAACAGTTCGGTCGTTATAAATGGCGAAATTCTCGGCAACACGCAATATATGGCGTATGTTATTCAAGAGAATACGGGAGCAAATATTTTCCGCATTGTTCCCGAATCACCCTATCCCACCGACCATGACGAGTTGGTTGACCTTGCCAAGGACGAGCAGAACGACAATGCCCGACCGAAGTTTGTGGGCGAGATCGAAAACTTTATAGAGTATGATACGGTCTTTGTCGGCTACCCAAATTGGTGGACTGATATGCCGATGATCCTTTACACATTCTTTGATACCTACGATTTTTCGGGCAAGACCATTATTCCGTTCAATACACACGGCGGAAGCGGATTTTCAAGCACGATTGCTACAATTAAGAGTTTAGAGCCGAATGCCAAGGTCAAGGACGGCAAATCCATTTCCCGCAATGTGATCGCGGATGCCGAACAGGAGATTATTGATTGGATAAAATCTCTCGGTTTTGAAAAACCTGCAACGCCTCCCGAAAGCGACGATAATGAAACCAATCTCCCCGACACAGAAACAACAACTCCTCCCGATACCGAAAAAGAGGGCAAAACCTTGGTCGTGTATTATTCTGCAACCGGCAACACCGAGCGCGTGGCGGGATATATTGCAAACGCAACGGGCGGTACGCTCTTTGAACTTGTCCCCGTCAATCCGTACACTTCTGCCGACCTAAATTGGACAGTTGCAGGCAGCCGTGTCAACTTGGAGCATGACGATGTTTCTCTTCGTAATATTGAGCTTGTAAACACCGTACCCGAAAATTGGGAGGAATACGATATTGTTTATATCGGTTATCCGATTTGGTGGGCTATCGCCGCATGGCCTGTTGACAACTTCGTCAAGACCAATGATTTTACGGGCAAAACGGTCATTCCGTTCTGTACTGCCGTAAGTTCCGGACTTGGACAAAGCGGTGAATTGCTTGCCCAAATGGCAGGCGAGGGTGATTGGCTTGTCGGCAAGCGTTTTTCTTCGGGTGTAGGAGAAAACGAGGTTGTCGAATGGGTCAATAGCCTTACAGAGTAACGGTATGAAAAAATTTATTTTAATTATAACAATATTACTTTTATTCGCATTGTCTTTCAGTGCTTGTACGCCCACGAATCCAAACAACACCGAAGATACAAATGATAAAAAAACGGCACAACCGAGAGTAGCGCACAAGACGGTACACAAGGTGGACACAAACACCTGACAGCACCCCGGCCGATAAGAATGATAATATGATACATTTTCCAATCGCACTTGTTGCAATTCCCGAAACATATTACGGCGAAGCCGAGCAGAAAGTCTCTTTGCAGGATCTCTATTATGATACCTATGAGCAAAAAGACACGGAAACCTCAAAAATACGCTGTCGTCTATCTGCCATATGGTTATGACGAGGCAAAGGAATATCCTGTTTTTTTCCTTATGCACGGCGGTTGGTGCAATGAATATACTCACCTCGGTAGCGTAGATAACCCGCACGGTATGAAGCATATCCTTAATCACGGCATACAAAACGGTGAAATTCAGCCGATGATTGTGGTTTGTCCGACCTACAACAATACAAGCTCCAAGGATAGCGGGAATTACAGTCTTGCTTTGCGGTTGACCGACAATTACCATAACAAGCTTGAAAATGATTTAATTCCCGACGTTGACGGCAAGTACGTACCCATAGCCGACAGAGATTACCGAGCCTTTTGCGGCTTTTCGAGGGGTTCTATGATAACATGGAGCACCTTTGAACATTCCCTTGAATACTTCCGCTATTTTATGCCTTCAAGCGGCGGCCCCGTACTCTCCGCAAGTACCTATGCCGATATCATCAAAAATGTGGGCTATGATTGGGCCGATTTCTTTATTTTTGCCGCTTCGGGAACTTCTGATTTTTTCTATTCGGGATTTAAGCGCGGCATTGACACAATGAAAGCCAACGGCGACATGTTCCGATATGCAGATAATAAATCTCTATTACCTTGAGTCCGACGGCGACCATTCGGGCTATTACGCCATGCTGTATTTCTACATTGGTCTGTGTTGGATATGAGATTGAGTTATGAAAGCTAAACGAATTGTTAAAATCATTATTGATCTACTCATGTATCTGCTGTTTATTGCTCTTATGCAAAAGCATTTATGGTCGGACGGGATGCATGAGTGGATCGGTGTAACTTTATTTGAACTGTTTATTCTACATAATATCCTCAATTACCGTTGGTACATATCCTTGTTCCGAGGAAAATATAACGCATACCGCACGATACTTACCATTGTCAATATTGCACTTCTCGCCGCTATGCTCGGCTGCATTGTCAGCTCGCTTTTGATTTCGGGAAAGGTTTTCGTTTTCCTTAATCTCGGCGGTGCAAGGTTTGGCAGAACGCTTCATCTTGTCGCAACGGCGTGGGCGTTTGTGTTGATGAGCATACACCTCGGCTTGCATTTTGCGCCATTTGCAAATAATCTATGCAAATGGGGACTGCATCCATGGGTGTGTCGTATGATCGTGATTATAATGGCGGCATACGGTATCTATATCTTTGCCGAGCGTGCATTTTACGAGGAACTGTTTTATTTAACCGAATACAAATTTTTTGACACTACAAAGAGTGCGGCGATTTATTTTTATGAAATGCTGGCCATGTCCGCGTCCTTTGTTGCTCTTGCTCATTACGGCAAGAAGCTCATGCAAATGAAGAAGAAACGAGGTAACGCCGAATATGACCGATCATAACGACGATGACAGTACGCAAGGAACAACCGAGAACTCCACCGAGAAGACTACTTCGGACACGAAAATCCCCCTACCGAAACCGACAAGGTGGATGACACTATCCCCCGATAATGAAACCACAACGCCCGGCGACGACATTCCCTCCGCTAATTTTACTGCACCTACTCCCGATGAAAGATAGATGATCTATTTTTGGGAGGATGATAAAATTCCGTGTTGGCGCGGAAATCTCAATAGCAATGATCCCGCAGATTTTTTGACCTCACATCTTGACCTATCCCGCCGAGGGTGAGATCAAAGGTGCGGTCTTAATCTACCCCCGGCGGTGCATTTTAGTTTATTTAGAGTATGTACCCGGAGAGATATAGCATGCCGAAAGACTCTCGGCTCTCGATTATCAATGCTTTATCGTAAGCTACCGATTAAGTTCCTATTTCCAAGCAGAAAGAGCACTTGACCTTGTCCGTGCCGTGTATATCCGTTATCATGGCAAAGGAATACGGCATCAACGAAAATGATATTGCTGTAGTCGGCTTCTCGGCGGGCAGTATCCTCTGCGGAGAATTTTTGCTGAAAAATGACGGCGCACAGCTACCGAGCGATCTCGACAATGATTATATCAGTGACAGTATTGATTATGTTTTGGCAGAAGCAAGTGCTATCGGGCATATTTACTCGTTTTACGGCAGACTTTCGTATCGAACAACGAATGTGGATACGCTGAAAGCGGGAGAGCTGTCGCCGACATTCTATGCGTTTGGTACGCACAATCCTTTTTACAATCAATTCATGCAAAGCGCCGATACTTACCGTGAAGCGGGCGTTACCGTAGAAGAACACATTTTTGAAAGACAGCCCCATGGCTTCGGCCCCGGCAATCAAAATTTAAATTGGATTCCTCACAGATATATTCAAAAACAATTAGAAAGAACAATGAAACGAATGTCTTTCGCTATTCTCGCCCTCGTCCTTTGTGTAGCTTGTTTGCTTGTATTTTCCACTTGAGGCAAAGATGACAGTGATGGTGCGGTCGATAATGACCTTGAAGAACCCGTAACCGGCGATCCCGATATTTTGGTCGCAATTTCTCTTGGTCGGAAAACACATAGCAGGTCGCACGTGAATCTCCGACGAGACGGGCGATGAAATATTCCGTATTACCCCCGAAGTGGCATACACCAACGAGGATGTATTTGACCGTGCCAAGAATGAGATTGACAACAGTGTTCTTCCTCCGCTTTCCTCTCATATCGAAGCGGATATTATGGCAGAATACGATATGATCTTTGTCTGCTTCCTGATTTGGTGATATGATTTTCTCACGCCTGTTTGGTCTTTCCTTGAAGAATACGACTTGTCGGGCAAAACGGTCATTCCGTTCTTTCCACACAACGGCAGATCATCGGGCCCAAGTAGTGTTTCCGCCATTGCCGAGCTTTGCCCGAACTCCAAGGTGCTGACCGATAACTATTTTACATATTCGGGCAACAATGTTGAAAACGCTGAAAGCACGGTGGATGAAGGGCTTACTGAGCTTGGTTATATGAAATAATCATTTTAAGGAGAACATGAACATGAAAAAGGTACTTATTCTTTCAGGCAGCCCTCGCAAGGGCGGAAACTCTGATCTGCTTTGCGACGAGTTTGCAAAAGGAGCAAAGGAAGCAGGCTGTGATGTAACAAAAATTAATATCGCAGAAAAAAAAGTAAATTACTGCCTTGCTTGCTACTATTGCCGTGAGCATAACGGTGCGTGTGTACACAAGGACGATATGGCGGAAATCTTGCAGGCTATGATTGACGCCGATGTGCTTGTGCTTGCAACTCCCGTTTATTTCTATGCCATTGATGCACAGCTTAAAGCCGTAATCGACAGAACGGTTGCCCGTTGGACCCAAGTCCACGACAAGGAATTCTACTACATTATGACTGCCGCAGATGAAGAAAAAACATCTATGACCTCAACACTTGCTTCCTTGCGCGGATATGCTAATTGTGTCAAGGGTGCAGTTGAAAAGGGTGTTGTATTCGGTACGGGCGTTTACAAAAAGGGCGAGATCATTCGTACACCCGCTATGCAAAAGGCTTATGAACTCGGTAAAAAAGTTTAATCCGCAGAGTATGCAGCTTTGCTTCTCGCTGTTTGTATTCTCCTTATCGTCGGCTGTTCGGCTACGTCCGATATACCGACACGCTGTTTTTACCGAGCAACAATAATACGCTATTGCCCCCTGCGGGCAGTGAAGTTGCAGTGCCGCCTATTCAAAAATGAAACGACCAATCCGCCTATAGAAAATACTGATTATGAGCCGTTTACAAAGGATACGCCGATCAACGAAGTAATAAGTGATCCCGCTTTCAGAGAATACGGATGGTTGATCTTTCCCGCAGATAGCGGATATTACAGCCGCAATACACTTGAAGATCTGCGTCTTACTTGGTATAACCACATTAATGTGCAGACCACCATGGGATATTTTCAATGACTTAAAAGACCGTGCTGCAAACGGCGAGCAGGTATTTTTTGACATTTATTCCGGCGAGAAAAAAGCCGCTGATGCCGAAAAGGAAGATACGGGATTTTTCTTTTCGTTCCCTTTGCCGTCGCTTGTGCGGGCGGGCGGCTGAACGTATGTCGGTGCTATGCACGACAGTTTCCCCATGCACTTGCGCTCTCTCAAAAGGGATATAACGCATTTGCCATTATCTATCGTCCCTGCACACAAACTGTATACGAGGAGTTTGCTCGTGCGCTTTTATTCATCTTTGCTCATATCGAGGAACTGAAAGTTGATGCCGAGGGCTATTCTTGTTGGGCGGTAGTGCAGGCGGCAGAATGGTCGCAATACTTTCTTCCTACGGTGAGGCAGCCTTTTGCGGTGGGGATCATTCAGTACACAGAACACAGCAATTATAACCGAAACGGCGAGCCTGCGACCTTTGTTGTTGGCGAGAACGACGGCATTGCAAGTGCGTCGGGCATGAAACACCGTATTGGCAACCTTGCCGCTGTGGGCGTGAAAACCGAATATTACAGCTACAAAGGATTTGGATACGGCTTCGGTCTTGGTGTCGGAACGGTAGCCGAAGGTTGGTTTGACCTTGCCGTGAAGTTTTGATTGAAGAAGGCATCATTATTGGTTTTTATTTTCACAGCCAAAAAAAAACACCATGGCAGACTTTAATCTGTCATGGCGTTTAAACTGTCAAAGAACCATCATTTACGCAAAGAGGAAACGATGGTTCTTTGACAGTCTGATTCCGAGGAATTTTCCCCCGGGATTTTTTCAGGCTTTTTCTAAAAAGGTTAAAATCTGATCTAAATATGGCTGGAGAACCGCTGCGGGACTGGCGTAAATTTCATGTTTTGATCCAAGTACCAGGATCAACTGGCCCTTCGGTACAGCAGCAATCCATTTCTGTTGTTCCTGAGAGCGAACAAAGGTATCTTCTTCCGCCTGAAAGAGCAGTACCGGAGCTGTTACCTGCCGGCAGGAGGCAGGGTTTAGCAGCACAGAGGTAATTTTCAGAGATTCTAGCAGCCAGCGATAGGAGGGATTTGCATTTTGGAGCTGCGGCTGGGCTATGCGCTTACGGTGGTAGTATAAAAAGCGTTCTCGACAGGTGTCAGGAGAGGCTTCAAAGGTTTCTTTTTCCGGAAAATATCCGCCTAGACCGGCAAAAATAGCTTTTTTCCCCTTTCCCATTCGGCATGCGCAGGCTGCAATCAACCGGGCCGCTGTTCTGGGGTATCCCTGAGTTTTGGCAGCAATCATAGGCGCGGTCAATACTGCCTTTTGAAACAGGTCCGGGGTCGTCTGTAAGATCCGGGCGCCGATAGCCCCACCCATGGAATGGGCATAAAGATAACGGGGCAAAGCCGGGTCCACCGGAATGACCACATTCCGGACAAAGTCAACAAAGTCAATCACATAATCTTCAAACCGTTCCACGTGGGTCAGCCATAACTCGGGTACCTGCCGTACCGACCTGCCATGGCCTCGGTGGTCAAGGGCAAATACATGGTATCCTGCCTGCAGAAAATACCAGGCCATTTCCCGAAACTTTTCGGCCGACTCTACAAAGCCGTGGGAAATAACAATGATTCCCTTTGGCTTTGGAGAAAGGTATGCTTCATAAGCCAACGTTTCATTTCGGGGTGTTTGATATTTCCGTCCGGGCAGGCGGCAGGCGGCCAAGCCTGGTTCTGCTTCCTGTTCCATCCGGTCAAAAAAACGGTTGTCTTCAAATACAGAAATTTTCATCGGACGGTTCATCCTTTCATATTATCTTCCTGCGCCGAAAAGCACGCAGAAAACGAAAAGCATGCCTGCCAGCAAGGGCTGATGCAGCAGATAAATCCACAACGAATGCCTGCCCAAAACGCAGATCGGTCTGGCCCAGCGATAGGGTCGGTCTGAGAGCAGGGAACGGCGGTCGCTATAAAGGGTTTTTCCCAGAAAAGCGCCTACAAGCACAATTCCGACAGTGGGAAATATAGGAAACCAGTCGGCGCCGTAGGATAGGGTGCCTAGAGCAATGCGCCAGACTGTATCCCAGGTCAGAACAACACAGACGGGAGCTTCGTTCCATTGGATTCCAATTCCCACGGCTACAATCAGTAGACCTGCGGCCAAATACACCCAACGGTTGTCCCGGAGTTTTGACAGAATGGCGTACAGCAAAAAAGCAATGGTCATGCTGTGAAGAATTCCAAATACAATTAAAACATCCAAATCCGCCAGCAGGGTAATCATTCCAGTGACTGCCGTGATGCAAATGGCACCAAGCGCAGTTCGGCCAGCCTTTCGGAAAATCGAATGGCTCAGAGTACAGCCGATTCCGGCTAGCAGAAGAAACAAAGTGGCAAATACATTGTGACCGATCTGTCGGAGTGTGGAGTGAAAAAACCAGTTGCCAAACTGGAACAAAGCTCCTGGAATGCTGCTTCCGTTATTGGTTAGAAGCCGGGGGAACCCGTCAGGCAGTAAGGTACAGTCAAAGCAAAAGTGATCAAAGCACATGGCCAGCAGGGCAAGGCCTCGGAGAAAGTCCAGTTCAAAAATCCTTTTTTTCTCGGGCACGGTTTATTTCTCCTCTTTTAAATGCTTTCGGGCGGCATCCGTAACACATCGTCCACGGGGAGTACGATTAAGAAAGCCCAGTTGCATTAAATATGGCTCGTAAACATCCTCAATGGTAACGGCTTCTTCTCCTACCATAGCCGCTAGGGTATCCAGTCCCACCGGACCCCCATCAAACTGTGTTAAGATAGCGGTTAGCATCCGTCGGTCCAATCCGTCCAGCCCCAAACGATCGATTTCCAGGCGGCAGAGAGCTTCATCAGCAATGGCATCCGTAATTACTCCGTTTTCGATAACCTGGGCAAAGTCCCGGACCCGTTTTAACAGCCGATTGGCAATCCGAGGAGTTCCCCGGGATCTGGATGCGATTTCCCGCGCTCCGGAAGACGTGACCTGAATGTTCAGAATTCCTGCAGAACGCTTTACAATCCGAGTCAGTTCTTCGGTGGTATACAACTCCAACCGCAGCAGTACCCCAAACCGGTCTCGGAATGGGGACGCCAGTTGTCCGGATCGTGTAGTAGCGCCGATGAGAGTAAACCGGGGAAGATCAAACCGGATCGACCGAGCCGAGGGTCCCTTACCTAAAATAATGTCAAATTCGTAGTCCTCCATGGCTGGGTAGAGAACCTCTTCTACTGTCCGGGACAAACGGTGAATTTCGTCAATAAACAAAATATCCCCCGGCTGCAGGTTGGTCAGCAGGGCCACAATATCACCTGCCTTTTCCAAAGCGGGGCCAGAGGTGATACGGATGGAGACTCCCATTTCCGCTGCAATGATGTTGGCTAGGGTTGTTTTCCCCAGACCGGGAGGGCCGTAAAGCAATACATGGTCCAAAGCTTCGTCCCGTTTCCGGGCTGCTTCAATAAAAATTCGCATGTTTTCTTTGGCTTTTTCCTGACCGATGTATTCTTCCAGTCGAGAAGGACGCAGATTTTCGGCCTCATCTTCCTGATCCAGGGTACGGGCCGACAAAAGTCTTTCGTCAAATTCCAACCGAAATCCCTCCTTTTATTTCAGTGTGCCCGACAGTTGCCGCAGAGCCTGTCGAATCATATCTTCCGGGTTGTCGGCAGAGCATTTTGCTACAGCTGCCCTGGCCTCTGTCCGACTGTAGCCCAGGGCCAGCAGGGCGTTAATGGCATCCTCTTCCGTTTCTGCCAGAATGGAAGGGCGGGGGCCGCTTCCTTCGTCTGCCGAAAATCCGGTTTTGGCTAATTTGTCTTTCAGTTCCAAGCATATGCGCTGGGCCAACTTTGGCCCTACACCGGGAACCTTTGTAATCTGCCGATGGTCTCCAGCCAAAACGGCGCTTACAAGGGTGTCGGGCAATAAGGTAGACAAAATGGCTAAAGCCACTTTTGGGCCTACGCCGCTGATAGAAATCAACTGTAAAAACAGCGTTTTTTCCTTTTCATCCCAAAAACCGTACAGGGTCAGAGCATCTTCTTTAACATGCAGATAAGTGTAAAGTCGGATTCTGTTCTGTCCCGACAGTTCTCGGTAGGTATTCAAAGTAATATTGCAGGCATATCCTACCCCACCGCAGTCAATTACTGCCAGATCTGGGGTCAAATGTCCTAAAATTCCATCCAAAGAATAATACATAAAATGTCCTCCTACTGTCTCTGCCGGACCGTTAGATTTGAAATACCCATGGAATGGGCACAGCAGACTGCCAGTGCCAATGCATCAGCCGCATCGTCGGGGCGGGGAATCTTTTCCAGTCCCAGCAGCATACGGGTCATTTCCATGACCTGCCGCTTTTCGGCCCGTCCATAACCAGTAACCGCTTGTTTGACCTGAAGAGGCGTAAACTCATAGCATGGAATCCTCGCTTTGCAGGCCGCAAGAAGAATTACACCCCGTCCCTGCGCCACCTGAATGCCTGTGGTAATATTGTATTTAAAAAATAGCTCTTCCACTGAAATTACATCGGGTCTTGTTTCGGCCAGCAAAATCGAAAGCTGGTCATAAATCAACTCTAACCGCCGTTCAAAAGGGATTTTGGCCGGTGTTGTAATTGCGCCGCACCGAGGGTCAAAAAATCGGTTTCCTTCATATCGGACGACACCCCAGCCCACAGTGCCAAACCCCGGATCTACGCCAAAAATAATCATGTACGCTCCTTTATTATAGCAGATTCCCGGTGGAATTACAAGCCGCCTCCAGGGGAATGTAGGGGAGAGTTACGTCGGTGATATTCGCACCCTCACTGGTCAGGCTCCGCCGCAATCCAGCCGCAGCAAACTGGGAAAAAAAGTCGGAAATAGCATGGTCAACGGTTTCCTCGTCATATTCGTCAAAAGTGGCTAGGCAGTAGTTGCGAATCTGCACCGGTTCCATCCGGTGTCGAGCTGCGTAATAAAGAATAAAATCGGTCAGTATCGCTCCCTCCGGATCGACAAACAAGGTTTCTGGCAAAGCCGAGAGCCCTTCGTCTGTCAGCTTGCGTTGTCGCAGCAGGGCGGTAATGAGGGTACGGGGCAACGAGGCACAGATATTATAGTGACAGACCGATTCCTCCAGAGGACTTTCTCCCAAAGCTGCGGAAGTCAGGCTTTCCCATCCAATCCGAAGTCCTTCCCGGCCAAAGCTTGCCTTCCGGGCCCGAGCCAATGCTTCGGTTTCCGGTACAGTGTCAAAGACCTTCAGTACGGAGGCCGGCTTCCCAGCGAGGATCAAAGCCTGCTCTGCGGCCAGAAATGCCAAAATGGCTTCAGGGCGGCAAGGCAATGCCATGCAGAGTCCTTCTTGTCCCGAGGCTTGTAGGCGGGTAGAAAGAGCCTGCGTCTGGAGTTCAAAGAGACCGGACAGATAAAGTTCTGGCCGATTCTTGCCGTAATAGGGGATCCGGATATCTCCTAGAGATTTGCGAAAAAACAACTCCGTGCTTTGATTGGTGTCTGTAACAAAGCATTCTTCGGGATATGTCTGTACCCGGAAGGCAATTTCTTTTCCTTTCCGAAATAGGCCGCACATTCCCCGGTATACCCCTTCGGAAACACCCTCGCCCCAACCTGGGTTGGCTACCGCCACGGTACATCCGGCGGAAGCCTTGGCGCAGAATTCTGCAATATCAGCTTCTATGCAGGGATAGGCGGTCATACTGGTGGGCAGAAGCAGCAGATCTGTCTTATCATTACCGGTATCAGATATGGCCACGGTTTTTCCCTTCCATTCAAATCGGCTTTTTTGGCTTAAGGAGCCATTTCGAAAATAAACGTTACCCATCTGATTCAGTGAGGTAACAATAATTACCGAATGGGTTTCGGTATATTCGCAAAGCCGGTCAGCGGCCCGATCGGTCCGGTCAATAAAGCTTTTTTGAGAAAACAATGCGCCGCAGGTGGTTCCGGTCAGGGCAAAGGCGGGAAACAGGTAAAGTTCCGCCGGGTGAGCATTCATAAAAGCAATCATTCGGTCGGCGTTTTTCTCCGGGCAACCGGGAAGGACCGGCAGAACGCAGGCAAGCAGATTCATTTAAACGTCTTCCTTTCTCACAGAGCAAACTGCATAAGCGGCAATTCCTTTTTCTTCTCCAGTAAAGCCTAGCCCTTCCTCTGTTTTTCCCTTTACGTTTACCCGTTGAGGAGAAATTCCAGCGGCAGCAGCAAGCCGACAAACCATTTCCTTTGCATAGGGAAAAATCTTGGGACGTTGCATGACCAATGTGACATCAATATTCTGAGGAACAAAGCCTTTTTGCCGTAAAAAAGCAGCAGTGTCAGCTAATAGATCCAGACTGTCGGCTCCTTTCCATTGCGGGTCAGTGTCGGGATATCGGCGGCCAATATCTCCTTCTGCCGCTGCTCCCAGAAGAGCATCAATCACTGCGTGAACCAGTGCGTCTCCGTCGGAATGACCTTCTGGTCCCCAGTCAAAGGGAATCTGAACCCCTCCTAGAATGCAGGGACGGCCTAGCACCATTCGATGTACATCATATCCAAAGCCAAACAGTGTCATTTTCGTTCTCCTTTCGGCCGGGCCTTCACATGACAAATGGGTATTCCTTGTCTGGAAAACCGTTCTTCGTATTCGGTGTGGTAGGGATTTGCAATAATACTGCTGTGCAGGTCCCGCGTCAAATCCCATAGCTCCCAGCCGTCAGCTGCCAGCTCTTCCAAAGAAAAATTAAACAAGGAAACGTTATCGGTTTTTAACTCCAGCCAGCCTTCCGGTCGAAGAATTGTCCGATATCGATGTAAAAAAAACCGGTGAGTCAACCGCCGTTCAGCGTCCCTGTTTCGGGGCCAAGGGTCGGAAAAATTTAGATAGAGAACTTCTGCTGCCGCTTGGGGACAAAGAGCCGGGTGATCCACTGTTTCAAAAATCGGCTGGCCTTTTTCCTTTCCCATATACCGGCGTTCCTTGCTCCCGGTCAGATCCCAGGCGTCTCCCAACAAGAATTTCAGGTTATTTAATCCGGCTGCTTGGGCCTTTTCAGCGGCCATGACAATTACGTCGGCTACCTTTTCTACACCCACAAATTGGCAGTTGGGAAAATCTGCTGCCATGGCCGACAAAAACGTACCCTTACCGCATCCAATTTCTATTTGCAAATGTTCTGTCGGTTCCACCCAGGAAATCATCCAAGGGGCTACCTTTTCCAACCGAAGTTGGGTGTTTTTTTTCTTTCTTGCTCTCATGGCTTTTCCTCCTGAGAATGATGTTGTCCCAGCCAGATCAGGAGCACCGTTACATCTGCAGGGGAAACACCAGAAATTCGGCTTGCCTGGCCCACCGAAGCCGGACGAAGTTTATTTAGCTTTTGCTGGGCTTCAATCCGCAGACCTTGTACTGTAGTGTAATCCAGATCGGCAGGCAGTTTTTTATATTCTAGTTTTCGAAACTGTTCGGCTTGCCGCAGCTGTCGCTGAATATATCCTGCATATTTAAGGGAAATTTCTACCTGTTCTGTAACCGCTGCCGGGAGAAAAGGACGGTCTTTGTCCACTTCCGCGAGCAGCGCGTAATCCAATTCCGGACGGCGGAGCAGGTCGGCCAGAGAAATACCAGAAGCTGCCGGCGCAGAATTCCTGCTGGCCAGCAGATTGGAAACCTGTTCCGGGGAAAACCATGTATGCTCTGTCCGTTGGATTTCGGTTTCCACTTGCCGGTATTTTTCTCGAAATCGGGCATAGCGTTCTTCGGAAATCAATCCGATTTCATAACCCAAAGGAGTCAGCCGGGCATCTGCGTTGTCCTGCCGCAGGAGAAGCCGGTATTCCGAACGGGAGGTCATCATCCGGTAAGGTTCCCGGGTCCCCTTGGTTACCAGATCATCAATTAGTGTCCCGATGTAGGAGGAACTCCGGTCCAGGGTTACCTGTTGTTTTCCTCTGCAGCGGTGGGCAGCATTAATGCCGGCAATTAATCCCTGGGCAGCGGCTTCTTCATAACCTGAGGTTCCGTTAAACTGTCCGGCGCCATACAGCCCTGGAAATTCCCGGAATTCCAATGTGGGCAGTAGCTGCAGCGGGTCAGCGCAGTCGTATTCAATGGCGTAGGCAGTGCGCATGATCCGGGCATGGGAAAAACCAGGTAGGGTCCGCAGCATTTTTTCCTGGACCTCTTCCGGCAGAGAAGAAGAAAAACCCTGCAAATACATTTCATCGGTAGTTTCTCCCATGGGTTCCAGGAACAGTTGGTGCCGGGGCTTATCAGCAAAGCGTACCACTTTGTCTTCAATAGACGGACAGTACCGAGGACCGATGCCTTCAATTTTTCCGGAATACAGAGGGGATCGGTGCAGATTTTCCCGAATAACCCGATGGGTTTCCTCGTTTGTATAAACCAAATAACATTCCCTGGTATTCGGTCCAAGATCCCTGCCTTCGTTTTCAAAGGAAAAAGGGACTACCGGGGTGTCTCCATATTGAGGTTCCAGCTGGGACAGATCTACCGAGGTTCGGAGAATCCGAGGAGGTGTTCCGGTTTTAAAACGCATTAACTCTAGTCCCAAAGCTCGGAGCCGTTCCGTAAGCAGGGTAGCAGGGAACATTCCATCCGGTCCGCTGGGGTAGGTCTCATCCCCTACAATAATCCGGCCTTGCAAATAGGTTCCGCAGGCTAAGATTACACTCTTAGCTCTGTGTACTGCACCCAGTCGGGTGACAATTTCCCAGCCAATTTTGGTTTTACGTAAATCTACAATTTCCGCCTGCCGCAGGCTCAGGTTTGGGGTGGTTTCGGCGGTGTGCTTCATAATGTCTTGATATTTTCGGCGGTCGGCCTGAATTCGCAGGGAATGAACCGCTGGCCCCTTGCCTCGGTTCAACATTCGGCTTTGTAAAAACACCCGGTCGGCCACTTTTCCCATCTCACCTCCCAGGGCGTCAATTTCTCGGACCAAATGGCCCTTGGCGGTACCTCCAATGGAGGGATTGCAGGGCATATTGCCTACCGCGTCTAAATTAATGGTAAACAAAACGGTCTGACAACCCAACCGGGCAGCCGCAAATGCCGCTTCCAAGCCTGCGTGTCCGGCCCCAACAACGGCGATATCCCAGGTTGCTGCACTATATTCGGTCAAAATCCGTCTCCTCCTATTTTCCCACACAAAAGCGGGAAAAAATATCCGTCACAATCTGCTCCGATACCGTTTTTCCAGTCAATTCCCCAATGGCCGCTAGGGCATCTTCCCCATCGGCCAGCAGTACGTCTGGTGTCATTCTCTGATTTTTTACTGCCCGGGTCAGCGCTTCTTCTGCTCGGCATAAACATTGGTAATGTCGTAAATCGCAGAGTAGTTCCCCATTTTCTGTAGGCTTATCCAACAAAAGTCGGGCTGGCAGACTGGCCAGCTGATCAAATCCGTCTCCTGTGATTGCGCTAACAGTTACTATGGCATTCGCACCGGGAAATTCTTTTGTTTGCCGGAAGATGCCTAAGTCTGATTTGTTCAGCAGTACAATTTTTTTCGCGCCTGACGGCAGAGCAGCAAACTCCGCTGCTTCTTCTGGAGTTGTCGCTGCGGCTCCGTCACAGACCCACAAAATCAACTCTGCTCGAGCCAGAGCTGCCCGGGTCCGATCTACGCCTAACTGTTCTACGTGGTCATCGGTTTGGTGCAAGCCTGCCGTGTCTGTCAGACATAGCTTTAGTCCACTTAGAGTTATCGTTTCTTCCACCGTATCCCGGGTGGTTCCTGGGATATCAGTTACAATGCTCCGCTCGTAGCCTATCAGGCGATTCATGACGCTGGATTTTCCGGCGTTAGGTCTTCCTGCAATAACAGTGGCTATTCCATCCCGAATTTTCCGGCCATCGGAATAGGATGCAAGCAACTTCCGAATTCGACTGAGACAGTCTTCCAGCCGGAGGCTTAGTTCTTCTGGGGGAATTTCTCCGATTTCATCGTCTGGGTAATCCACATAGGCCAGCAGGGGAGAAATCAGTTCCAGCAGCGCAGTGTTGATTTCTTCTAGTCTTGCCGACAACTGACCTTTCATTTGAGCTAAGGCGGCATCCGCCGCCCGTTGGCTATCTGCGGCAATTAAATCAGCCACTCCTTCGGCTTCGGTCAGATCCAATTTTCCATTCAAAAAGGCTTGCTTCGTAAATTCCCCCCGTTCTGCCTGCCGTGCTCCGCAAGCAATCAACCGGCACAGGGCCTGCTGGAGTAAAAACGGATTTCCGTGACAGGAAATTTCCACCGTGTCCTCTCCGGTATAGCTGTGAGGCGCCCGGAAAGACGCCACGATTACGCGGTCCAATTCCCGGTCACCATCCATAAGCGCGCCGTAGGCCAAAGCTCTGGGGCAGTCTTCCGCCAACGCTCCGGAAAAAAAATGCAACGCTTTTTTGGCCACCAGGAAGGCTTCCGGCCCCGACAGGCGCAGCACACCGATTGCGGATGGGGCAAAGGGGGTTGCCAGAGCCACGATGGTATGATTCATAGGGTGTTTCCTTTCTGCAAAAATGCCGCCCGGATTTGCCCGGACGGCTGACTGTCATTTCATATTGAAAGGGGTTCCGCCGGAAACCGGGGTCGTGGTGGATTTTGCGCCGGAAAGCTTTTCCCCCGGCAGCCGGGTGATTTCCCCGGCAAAGGGTTTGCTATCCGTTGTCTCTTCCGTTTTTCTTGGAGGACGGCGGTCACGGTTTCCATCCCGGTAGGATGGCTTTTTCCCACCGTTCCGATTTCCTCCCGGTCGTCTGTTTCCTTCGGACGGGCGGGAGCCGTCTCTGGGTTTGCGGGGCGGCATGGGGGCTTCCGTTCCGGTGTAGGAAACCACTACCCGACGGTTGGGATCTTCTCCAATGGAATGGGTACTAATGTCCTTTATGTCTACTAAGGCAGAATGAATAATCCGCCGCTGAAAGGAGGTCATTGGCTGCAAAGTTACTCGACGGTGCTGCCGCAGTACCTGGGCTGCGGTCTTTGCGGCCAAAGCTTCTAACCGTTCCTTGGTCCGTTCTTTGTAATCGTTTACATTAAAGGAAATTTTATAGTACTCGCCGCATTCCTTACTTACTACCAGGGACAACAGCAGCTGAAGCGCATCAACGCCCTCTCCCCGACTGCGCTGGAGTACATTTGCGCCCTCGCCGGTTACCTGTATTGCAATATTTTTTTCTTCGTCTACTGTAATATTCAGTTCGTAATCGGTAATTTTCATCCGGGAAAATAAGCCTACCAGATATTCCCGGGCACAGCCTGCAGGATTCGCGGTATAGGTTACTTTAATTACCGCCATTTTCGCGCCAATGCCCAAAAATCCCTTCGATGGCATTTCCACGACCTCATGGGAAAACTCATCGTGTCCCAATTCCTGTTGGGCCAGTTCCAGAGCCTCCTCCAATGTTTTGGCCGTATATAATTTTTCCATGATTCTGTTCCTTTCTTATTCCTGTTCCTTATCCGGATTTTCTGTTTCTGGTTCCTTCCTGCTTTGTTCATGTTCTTCCGGAGACAGGCCCAGCCGTTCCATTTTTTGAATTTGATTGTAATTCAATTTTTTCGGCTCTTTTTTCCGTGCTTCTCTCCGGGCTACCGCCGGATCTACCGGCGCTTTAATAAAGCGGGGCAACAGCGCAGCCTGCAGCATGGAAAGCAGGTTGCTGGCAATCCAGTAGAGAGCAACGCCGAAGAACATGGAAAATCCGATCCACAGGGAAAATAAGGGCATGATAACCATCATGGTATTCATACTCTTCTGCGTGGGATCGTTTTTGTCGGCATTGGGAGGGCGGTTGATCCTCATGGTAATGAAGGAGGTCAAAAAAGAAGTCAGACAGCAGAGAATCGGTACGATGACCGACCAACTGGTCAACTCCGGGTCCAGTCCCAGATTAATGCCAAAAAAGTCAATGTTGATGCCCTGGAATCCCTCCGGCAGTAAACCGCTTACCTTGTCCCAGTTCTGATTAATGGCGTCGGCAACAATCAATTCTTTGGTCTGGGCGATTTTTAGTGTGTTTTCTGCAGAAACGTCCTGTAGCATTCCGGTAATGGATTCGACTCCGGCGTTTTTTAGTGTGTTTACTACTTCCTCTAATTGATTGGGCGTTACGTCACATAAATAGGTTAACGGCCGGCGGACAGCATTCCACATTCCGAAAATCAGCGGCAACTGAATCAACTGAGGCAGACAGCCGGCAAAAGGGCTGTAGTTTTCTTTTGTGTACAGTTCCTGCAATTCCTGTTGGTAGCGGGGATCCCGGTTATTGTTACCGTATTTTTCGGCCAGAGCTTTCATTTTGGGCTGGAAGGCCTGCATTCTCAGACGGTTCCGCTCATTTTTAATCCCCGCGGGCAGCATCAGTACCTTAGCGACAACGGCAAACAGAATAATTGCCACCCCATAATTACTCGTCAGCAGATACAGCAACCGCAGTACCCAGGCAATGGGTACATAAATAATGTCTAACAAATTGTTCATTTTTTACTCGTTTCTCCTCTTACCGGCGGTTTTGTCCGGTCTGGGACATTTTGGCGCTTTTCAATTCTTGCTCCGGCACCGGGTCAAACCCTCCTTTTGAAAAAGGATTGCACCGAAGGATCCGCCATGCCGCAAGTCTTCCGCCTTTCCACAGCCCGTAGGTCTCAATGGCCTGCAGGGCATATTCAGAACAGGTGGGGACATATTTGCAGCAGGAGGGGGTGTAAGGGGAAACAGTCCTCTGGTAAAACCGGATGAGCGCCAACGCCGTCCGCTTCAGCATAAAAGCAGCCCCTCTTTTTTCAGTGCGGCAAGCAATTCCTGCTGTATCACATTCATCGACACGCAAGAAGTCCTTGTCCGTGCCACAAGGATCAAGTCATAACCCTTTGCGATTTGATTTTGGCTCAGCCGATAGGCCTCCCGCAAAACCCGGCGGGCCCGATTGCGCTGAACAGCGATTCCAATGGTTTTGGAAGCCGTAATCCCGATCCGGTTACGGTCCAAGCCGTTCCGACGATAATAAACCACGAAAAGAGGCTTCACGATGCTCTTTCCGCTGCGATACAGACGACGGAACATCCGATCCTTGCAAATCGTTTCCACTCCGTGTCTCATCAGTGGGTCAACTGCTTTCTTCCTTTTGCGCGTCTTCTTGCCAGGACTTTTCGTCCGTTGGAGGTCTTCATTCTTTTACGGAAGCCGTGTTCCATGCTGCGCTGCCGCTTTTTCGGCTGGTAGGTGCGAACCATCTTTCATCACCCTCCTTTCGGTCTTTTCCGGAAAAATGGGCAGAATACGCCCCTCCGGCATTTTATTATTATATAACAAAATCTGGGGCTTGTCAAGCACCAAACAGCACTTTTTTAAGAAACGAACTTAAACTTTTTGAAAAATCCGCCGCGTTCTTTGCAAAATGTTAAGATTTGGAAACAATATCCCAATATTTCTTGACAGCTTGCATTCAATGTGATATATTTATCTTATAAGTGAATAAAAATCCTGTGCATATCGACTAAAGGCATTTTAAAATATATTTGAAAGTGCAATTTTCCCTTCTAAATTTTCAGCTGTTTCATGTTTTTTAATGGGGCAGAAAAATGTTAATACAGAGAAAGCGGTCAGTTAAGCGCGAAAGTGATGTTAAATAAAAAAGCAGAAGGGGTTCGTAATGAAAATTTCGAGGGTTGTAAAAGGATTTGCGTTTTGTTTGGCTTTGTCCTTGGCCGTACAGGTGATGCCCTCTGCGGCGGTGCGGATATTTGCATCGGAGGCCGCCGTCCGGCCGGCGAAAACAGAGGTTTCTGCTGTTTCGGATTCCGAGGTGGCTTCTTCCGGAACCGCGGAGGATACAGCGGAACCTGTGGTGCAGTTTGAACTGACCGAGGAACGGACCGCTGCGGGCAAAGTGTTCCGTGTAAGCGACGGGTCCCGGCTGGCGGTTGCCTACGCTACGCCGGTACATTATGAACAGGACGGCCAATGGCTGGAGATTGACAATACCCCTGCAGTTTGAAGCGGCCGGCTCCAACGGCGATTTTGCCGGATATGTCAACGGGGGAAATTCCTTCCAAGCCAGATTCGCCGCCGTTTCGGATGCTTCCGGCCGTCTGTTCCGGGTTTCGGAAGGTGGGTATTCGGTACAGTGGTCTCTTCCCGGAGCTTCCGTGACTGAGCTTCAGCTGGAAGGGGAACAGCACCGTCCTGCGGTGTTTGCGGCGTTGGAGCCTTTGCAGCAGCAGGGAGTGAAACTGTCCCAGGTGAATGCCTCACGTCTGGTGACCCATCCGGAACGGCTGACCGATCAGGTCTGCTATTCTGGCCTGAAGCCCGGGGTTGACCTGCGTTACACTCTGTTGCCCAATGGGGTTAAGGAAGAAATTGTTCTTTCCGCTCCCCAGGCGTCCTATGTCTTTACCTTTCGTTTGGAAGCGGCGGGGTTGACGGCCCGAAGCCTCTCCGACGGAAGTATTTTGTTCTGTGATAGTAAGGATGAGGAAGTCTTTTTTATTCCTGCTCCCTATATGACCGATGCCGGGGGAAATGTTTCCCGCGCGGTGGAATACCGCTTGTCTCCTTTGTCCGGCGGCCAATGGGATTTAACGGTAGAAGCAGATTCCAGCTGGATGGAAACCGCCATCTTTCCGGTGGTTATTGACCCCAGTATTGTAACGTCCAATGTGCGGCAGTATGCGACTGGAGAGGGCATCAATCCTTTTTATGCCAATGTGGGGAAGGGCCCGTCTTCGTATTACGAATTGTATACGGTTTTTCCCACACTGCCGGCGCTGCCTGCGTCCGCCCGGGTCATTTCTGCCACAGTGCAGTATCCCCAGGACCCTGCGGGAGGAGATTCCTTCCGGATTTATGCCTATGAGGTGCTTTCCTCCTGGCAGCTATACAATTTCTCTCCGCCGTCAGTCAGTTCTTCCCCGGTGGCTTATGTGAATACCGCGGGAAATAACGGCGGTCTGCTGTCTATGGATGTGACGGCCCTGATTCAGAAATGGTATACGCAGCAGAATTTTGGGATCAAGCTGCGGGCCTCCGATTTGAATCGGACCGACAGTGTGCTTCTGGCTGCACCCTCATTGCTGCTGTCCTTCCGGGATACCGCCGGACTGGAACCGTATTATACATATTCTTCCATGGAGACGGGCGATGTGGGATTGTACGTGTCCCATGCCTCCGGTGCGTTGACCGGCGTTTACAGTGACTTTGTTTCAGAGCAGCCGATTTTTCCGGTGTCCTTCAGCCATGTTTACGGGATGGATCGGTGGGCATCGGAACTGCTGGCGGTAGACTATCCCGACCTGTATGCCGGCCGGGGCTGGAAACTTTCTTTTCAGCAGACCGTTCGGTGGCATGTTTCTTGGGATCGGTATATCTATACCGATGCCGACGGTACCGTTCATTACTTCGGCGGGAATACCGGGAATTCTGTGTATTACGACGAGGATGGACTGGGGATTACCCTGACCCTGACTTCCGATTCGGAAGGGGATAAAATTCTTCTGACCTGGTCGGACGGGTCCCGGAAGGTGTTCCGGATTCACAGCAATGAGGTTGCTTATCTGCTACGGGAGGAAACCGAAACCGGGCAGTCTGTCCGTTATGTATACGATTCCGGCGGAACCCGGGTGGTTTCTGTTCTTGGCCCGAATTACAGCGCTTCTTCCGGAACTCGGGTAAATTTTTCCTACGACAGCAGCGGGTACCTTACTTCCGCCGCCTGTTCCTACCAGGGAACCGTGCAGCTGACCCTGTATTATACTTATACAAACGGGCGGCTGACTTCTGTGCAGAAGGTGTACGCGCCGGGCGTTTCGGATACGACCGCGTTTACCTATTCCGTGGGAGATGAAACCGTTCCGGAGAATCTGGCGACGGTAACCGACGAAACCTCCGGGCTCCGTCTGAGCGTGGTCTGTGATCTGCGGAATCGAGTGCTGCGGATGCAGGAGATCTCAGTGGATGGTTTTGCCCAGACAGCAGGCCGTCAGGTGGGCTTTTCTTATCCCGGCGAGGGAATGACTGTGGTCCGGACCGCCGGAGGGGACGACGTGTGGGGAAACAGCGATGACCGATATCTGCGTTACGGCCTGGACAATGCCGGCCGGACAAAGACAGTTACGTTGACCGACGGAGCAAACAATGTCTATTCCTCTTCCAACTATTCCTATTATGGGGAAGGCTCCAACGTGGTGTCCTATACCCAAGCCGACAATAGCCTGACCGGCGTGTCAACAGCGGGGATGAACCGGTTTTATGCTGGGCAAGCAGGCCTGCCCTTGGGATCCGCGTCTCCCAATGCGCTGGAAAATTCCAGCTTCGAGGGGAGTCTGTCCGGTTGGGAACCTGTCGGGACGGGCGTGAGCCGTTCTACCGAGCAGGCCCTCTTTGGCAGCTCGTCTCTTAAAATTACCGATGGAAAAGCATATCAATACTATTGGATTGATTATAACGGTGACGATGCTTTTAATACCACCACGGTATGTGTGTCCGGCTGGGCCAAGGCTTCTCAGGCCTACGGTCCGGATACTCCGGCAAAATTTTGCCTGCGGATTACGATGGACTCTTACGGCGAAAATGAGTCGTCTTCCTTTGTAACATTTACAAACACCTTGGAAGTTCCTTTTGTATGGACCTGTTCGGAATGGCAGTATGTTTCTGCAACTCTTTGCTGGGATACCGGAAGCGGAGATTATAAATTTGATGACAGCATTTCAATTCGGGTAGACTGTATTTATGAGGGAAATGCGGCGGTGGCGTATTTTGACGGCATTACTGTCACGCCATCTACCGGAGAGACGGCGGAATACAATGCGGCCGGACACATGAGCTATTCCACCTCCACCTTTGGCGGGGACTCGTTCCTGACTTACGATTCCTACGGAAATGTTACAGTCCAAAGCGACCGGCGGGGGACCGCTAGCTATACCTACGGGGATAGCAGCGCTCCCCACCGGCTGACAAAGTCGGTCACACCCTCCGGTTTGCAGACAGAATACCAGTATGAAGGGGTCTGGGGCGCGGTAAGCAGGGAGACGGTCTGTGAGGCGGGAATGAGCTCCTCGGAGTATTTTTCGTTCCAATATGACAACGGCGGGTTCCTGATTTATTCCGATCACTGCGGCAGTGATTCAACAACCTATATTTACAGCGGGACCCTTCTGACGGCCTGTCGCTTGGCGGGAGTTTCGGAGACCGAGTATTCCTATGACGCCCGGCACCGCTTGACCGAGGTGCGGACGGGAACTGTCGGTCAGGCCTCCAAGCCCTCCCGGGTGTGGTATACCTACGATACATCCGGTCGTCTTGCCACGGTGAATACGCCCCAATCCTCGTTTTCCTTCCTGTATGACGGGTTCGGGAACACCGCGGAGGTAAAGGCGGGAAGCACGGTGCTTGCCTCCTATACCTACCGTCCAAATAACGGCCGGCTGCTGTCCATGACTTACGGAAACGGGGACTCCCGTCAGTACGGGTATGACAGCCTGGGGAATGTAAACGCGGTGACCTACAACGGCGCGGCGGCGCCCCGGTATACCTGGGCTTGGGACGGAAACGGAAAGCCGGTAACAGTGACGGACCACGAAAGAGGGCGGGTAAAGAATTACAGCTATGACGGCTGGGGCCGTCTGACCGGCTATCACCAGAAGACAACCGCGGGAGCCACCCTGTGGTCCGCGAATATTACCTATGACGGCTACAGCCGGGTCAGCTCCCGGAGCTGGAACCTTGGGCGGGCTTTGAATTATACTTATACCTATAACGCCCAGGATTGGCTGACCTGTATGACGCTTCCCATCGCGAACAGCTCCGTGGAATACAGCTACAATTATGACGGGACAGTCAATAGGGTTTCCTATATAATAAACGACGGGTTTCCTATTCAGAAGAATTATTCCTACTGTACCGATGCCAACGGACAGAAGCGGATTTCTACGGAAGACGGCGGCTTGTCGTGGGATATTCATTCGTATCAGTACGACAGTTGCGGGAATCTGTGTTTTTATGACTATACCCTGTACGAATACGATGCTCTGAATCAGCTGACAGCGGTAACCAATGAGTATGGGGATCCGTATCAGACATATACCTATGATGCGTCGGGCAACATTCTGACCCGAACCGAATATGACTGGTCCGGAACCCCCACGGAGACCAAAACCTGGCAGTATCGGGATTCTCCTTTAGGGAAACAGTTTGTAGGTTTTTCTGATTCCTACTCGAATCAATGGTCCTACGACGCCATCGGAAACCTGTTGATGTCCTGTGATGAAAACGGCATTGTGACGTCTTACGAATGGGACGGGCGACAGATGACCGCGATGCGCGGGGACAGCGGAGACCGGCAGTCGACGTTTTCCTACGATGAGAACGGTCTCCGGACCCGGCGGACCTGGCAGGAAAACAGCAACAGCAGTATTTATATCCACGATTATATTTATGACAGCGGCCTGCTGCTGAAGGAAACGGTAACCGAAATGGACGAGTACGGGAACGTGCTCAGTGTTCCTGCGGTAATGTATTACTATTACGATGCTGCCGGCTCCCCTCTTGGCCTGAACTTTAACGGGACGGACTATCTGTACGACATTACGTTAATTGGCGGCATTGTGGGAATCTATACCCCCGACGGCACCCAGGTCGTCTATTATAGCTATGACGAATGGGGGTATCCCACCGGCCGGACAGAGTCCGACCTTGCCAGATACAACAGCCTGCGGTACCGCGGGTATGTGTACGACGAGGAGACGGGATTCTATCTAACAGGTACAAGATACTACGATCCGGAAATTGGTAGATTTATCAATGCTGACGGAGAAATATCGGATGTAGGCGGAAATATTTTAGGATATAACCTTTTTGCATACTGTTTCAATAACCCTGTTAATATGGACGATCCAACAGGACAATGGCCAAAGTGGTTAACAGGTGCATTAAATGTAGTTAGCGGTGTTGCACAAATGGCCGCGGGTGCTGCTTTAGGTGCTTTTACAAGTTGGACTGGCGTTGGAGCTGTAGCAGCAGGATTTTTGATTGTTAACGGTGCGGCTACAGCTACACAAGGGATAGGACAAATAGTCAACGATGTCACTAAAACCAATGTGTTGAGAGAAGATAACATTGTTAGGACAGCCGTTAAAGATGTAGGACGTGCAATAGGAGGAGATACTGGAGCCAAGATAGCTGGCGGTGCATATGATGTTGCCGTAGTTGTAGCAAACCTATATGCCGGAAAGGTTGGATTGCAACAAACAGGATTGGCACCAATAAAAGTTAATATTAACAAGGTCTTAAATAATCCAATGGATGAATTTGTCACTTGTGGACCCGCACCGGGTGTTATAAGTGATTACTGTCGTTCAATTCCTCTAAATGGTTATGGAAAAATTTATGCAACTCAATTGCCAAATGGCTTTTATCAGTTGGCTAATGGGCATCATCGAGTAGCTGCATTAAGAAGTCTAGGCAAAGAAACAATAAAGATTTTCTTAACCAAATAAAGGAGGAATAACAAAATGAGTAATATTATTTGCTTTGAAATAGTTAATATTAACAGTTTGGGAATAACAGTAAAAAGCGGGAAAACAGATATTAAA
>CALXAO010000014.1 GCA_944386295.1 uncultured Clostridia bacterium
CCTTTACCAAATATGTAGCCCAAAGATAATGTTATGATTGGTATACTTTTATCCCAAATATATGTTGTAAGCTCTACACCTTTGCAAAAAGAATGTAGCATATCCAATCCACAAAATATCAACATAATACAACACAAAATCAATGCAACATTTATAGATGCATTTTGGGTATTGGCCCCTATTATCTTTCCAACTTTTCCACCATCTATACCTTTATCTTGTACAGAATTATTTCCTGTTAGTACTATATTTTTTTGTTCATCGTTTAAACTGGAAAAACTTTTTTCTGGAATACCATTAATACTTGTACTTGTCTCAAAAGTGGAATCCGTATTTAATCTATCCATCTATTCCTCCAATAAAAATGTATATTCCAATCTTCTTCCTTCATTGTCGCCCAAAACATATACCCAAAGATGCAAGTTTAATTTTTTACCTTGAATAGTTGCTATTTCCATCGGAAGTACAGTTCCTGACCCTAGTGTATTACCAAAATTTACACATACCAGCTCTACCTTGTTATCTTTTATTACTTTTCTTTTTATGTGTTGTTTTTCATTCGCATCAAACTCAAACTTTACTATTATTCTAAATTTGAACTTATCACTTGCTTCTACGTCAACCACCCAATCAGAATTATAATCGTATAATATAACAGAACCACTTTGCACAACTTGTTGATTATTAGTTGAAAATTCAAATTTCATATTCTACCTCCATTTACTGTTATATTATATACTATTTTCAAAAAAAGTCCACATTCAACGTAATAATTTAGCCTTAACTATTTATTCAAATACAGTAAAACTCCCTGTATTTCTACAGGGAGTCTGTAAAAAAATAATGAGGGGAATTCTCCTTACGGAGAACTTGCGCGGGCAGGATTCGAACCTGCGACCTCCAGCTTATGAGGCTGGCGAGCTACCGGACTGCTCTACCTCGCAATATGCGCCGCCGCAGCGACGCCGGATCCCGGAGCCGGGACCTGCGGTTTAAAGTGTATACGCCACCAACTTATACCACCACCGGATAGGGACCGGTTTGGATTTTTCCCTTTTCCGCTTTGACCTCATAAGCCCCTCGTAACTTCGATCCTGGCAGCGCTACCATATTCTTTGCAACATTGCTCTCTACTTGTACTTCGCATCCACAATGTTGCTTCTCCGGGTAAAGGCCGGATGAGAGGACGTACATTTGCGGCGCCCCCAGCGGACGGGTTTGCCTATTCCATTAAAAATAAAAGTGAGTGACAGTCTTTGCGCATTGAGCGCCGGCGTGCTGTCTGAAGCCGAAACAGCTGCCAGGCTGTGACCCCTGGCGGCCGTTAATAAGGAGAATCCTATCGTAAATCTTTTTACACCATCGTCAGTTTATACTATACCATTTAAAAAACGAACAGTGCGAACAAAACGAACAAACTTCAATTTTCTTTCATGAATCTGTCAAATTCCATTCTTACACTATCTGCAGTTGCCTTTCTTCCCATTTCCTGCGCCGTCTCCTCCCAGGACATCTTTTGAAAAATCTTGAACCTTATAATTCTCTGGATCCGCGGCGGAGTCGTATTCATGAATACTTCTGCTTCCTGCTTAATCTTGGCAGCATTGGTTTTCCGTTCCTCCAGAAGCTTTTCCTCCATTCTCAGCTGATAATCATCGGCATATGTAAATGTTGTTCCCTGTATCTTAAAATGCTGCTCCTGGTACGGCCAGTCCGGATTACTTCCTTTTACGTTTGTTTGTATGATAGTCTTACGCTTCTTTTTCAGCCGCTGAATATCCTTTTCTGTCTCTTCAATCAATTTACAGGCATCCACATACTGATCCAATATATTTTTCTGGTCCACCAGCATCACTCCTCCCAGGTATATTTCTGCTTTGTTTTTCGATCTCTTACCGTAATTTGCACAACATCCAGCTTTGCTTCATCCAAAAATTTTCTGACAAGCTTAATTGGATTCCAAATATGCTTTGGCAGCCAGGATGCCCGTCGAATTGCTTCCCCCTCTGTCGGCGCTGGATACCCTTCATGATTTTTGTACATCCTGCTCCTTCCTTTCCTCTCAATCATTATTTGTAACGGTAACAGGTACAATGGATTCCGGAAGAAAATTGACTTCATACCGGTATTTATCTACCTCTGCACCGCTCACATCCTCTACCACATACATTGTCCATTCGTTCAGTGCGATAAAATGTTTCTTATACTCGTTTTCCCCTGTCTCACATATTACTTCCAGTTGATTATCTGCCGAATCGACTGTGATTGAAAATGCACCGATCAATTCGAACATAGGCTTGTCCGAACGGGCATTCAGAACAGTCAGGCGCCGGATCACATTAAAGTTATCCGCTTCCTGTGAAACATTGCTGGACACCTTGTCCGCCTCTGTACATCCCACCAACAGCATCCCTACAATAACAATCGTCGCAATAATCTTTTTCTGCTTATTTTTCATTTGCCATTTCCTCCATTAATTCCATCTCCTGCTCCGCGTCCCGTCTCCATTGTCTACCAATACTGTCTCTCCCGCCTCCAGCAGCTTCACCCTCCGGCAGACGGTGATCTGCCTGCCGGAAAGGTCTACTGTGCGGGTGAGGGTGTATATTTTTCCGATTTTCATCGTTTTTCTCCTGATTTTTGGAAATAAAAAACCAACCACCGAACATTGATGGTTGGTAATTAATTCTTAAAAAAACTTATTGAGTCTATAATGCGCTTCTTCCACTGCTGAAAACATTCGCTGGTCTATTTTTCCATTGCTGCGAACAGTAAGTCCAAATGCGCTTGCCCCTCTTATTCCAGAAGAATACGCCTGATGTATTTTTGATATACGAGAAATGTCATTCTTTTTGCAATCTAAATACTTTGCTTCATCCCTTATATCCTCTTTTATAGCCCTATATTCTTCCGAGATTCTGTATCCAAGGGCTGAATCATGAGTTTCAAGATAGTCAGATATATTTCGCATTAAATAGTTCAACCTTTTTAGATACATTTCTTTTCTTTCAAAAATTTCATCTTCAGTAAGATATTTTAACTCCATATAAAGACTCCTTATTATTTTTTATGATTATACCATCCCAACCATCAATATTCAATTATCAAGGTGCAAAATTTTCATGCAAACCTGAGCTGATCTTTACTATCGTCTATCATCAAGTTTGACACTCGCTCTCCCACTTTCAGATACGGACAGTTCGCTTCAACAAGCTTCTGCGCCATAATTGGCACGACACTGTTTCCGATCCGTGCCACTTGCTTGGCGATTGGATATGGTTTCCAATGATAATCCCGATCAATGATGTAATCTTTCGGAAATCCCTGCATCAGCTTCAGCTCCTCCGGCTTCAGCATCCTGAGAAAGATATCCTTCAGAATGTATTTTTCACCTTCGATCTCCATCACCACATTGACCAGCCCGAACCGGTCCTTGGTTGTGATTGTGTCCAGTGGTCTGTCGACGCCCTGGCAGCTCCCTCCGCCTCCGTAATACTTGATCAGAAATGCGGATATCAACCCGAAGTGCCCCGGCGATGTCGTTATAGTGTGCAATGGTTCATCGCATCCCTGTCCGATACCGGTCTTGTAATATTTTGTTATGAACGCAGTCACCAGTCCATAGCGGTTGCTGGTATCTATGGTTTTGATCGGCTCCGTCAGGAACTGTCCACGGGAATCTCCCTGCCTTGTCTCTCCGTGATACTGGATCAGGAAGGCAACGGCTTCTTGATTTCTCACGATATAGGGAGATGGGTTATCAATTACATATTTCCGGATTCCATTCGCAATCCGCTTCATGGTAGCGTCTGCGAGAGGCTTTGATCTGTCAAATATGGATCGACCCAAAT
>CALXAO010000015.1 GCA_944386295.1 uncultured Clostridia bacterium
GTGCCGCTGTAGTATCTGTTGTAAAAAAAGGTGATCCGGTTCCTCCGCCAAAAATAACGATTTGCCCTTCCTGTAAAGCTCGGACAGCATTATCTTTTGTGTAGGTTTCTGATATTTGGGGCATGACAATCGCGGAAAACACGACAGCCGCCTGTCCCTCCATGCGAAAAATTTCCTGTAATGCCAAGGCATTAATCATAGTTCCCAACATGCCCATTTGGTCTGCTTTGACCTGATCCAGATTCGTCCCTTGCCGTCCACGCCAGAAGTTTCCTGCACCGACTACAAGCGCAACTTCGGTTCCTTTGCTTGCGGCTTTCCCAATGTTTCTGCAAACTTGCGCTGCCTGATCAAAATCAATTCCGTGGCCGTTTGCTCCGGCCAAAGCCTCCCCGCTGATTTTGATGAGAATTCGTTTGTATTGTTGCATAAATGCCTCCGCATTATCATTTTCCGATTTCATTCAGTATTGTACACGAAAAAAATGCGTTTGTAAAGAGTTTTTCTTAAAATAATATAAAATTTTCGAAATTGTGATGGAATGGTTCCGTTTTTCCTGGGAAATATCGGGTGCTTTCAGTAAGTTCCCGTCCCCGTTTTGCTGGATAGGGAAGACAGAAAGCAAAGTATTCTCCGGCGATTAATTCTTCCCGAACCCAGGGACTCATGGTCTGGTTTCGAAGCAATTGCGGCGTTAATGCTGGAATGACAGGTAAGCTTCCTTTTTTTTTAATTTCCCGCAGAAGCATCCGACCGGTGTCGTTGAGTGCCAGCGTGCGGAGATAGGCCGGTTCCCGTTCTGTTTTTTGCAGACCGAGCAGGCCGCAAAGAACTGCCCGACGGACAGCCGAATGCGTGTAGCGCTTTGTTTTAATCCGTCTGTAGAATTCATCCAATGAAACCGCGGTGGAGGCATCTGCTACCCGGTGCTCCAGTCCTTCAGTATATCCTATGCAGTTGGCGTACTGCTCTGGGGGAGTTGTCCGGTAAAAAGTAAGAATTGTTCGTTCCAACTGCCGCAAATCCGCAGGACAACGGCCTTGTGTCTTTTGTTCTGCAAGAATTCGGCCTGTGTTTTTCGGGACAAAGGGTTCTGCCGATTCTTCTGCGTATAAAAGTTTGCGAATACCGGTTGCGCTGAGAATTCCCTGTTGTGTTTGTTCGGAATGATAGTCTCCGATGCGTTTAAAAATCATCGGACGAATGTTTGGTGCTAACTTCTCCAGAGCCAGCAAATATTCCAATCCCAGAATATCGTTGGGTTTTTCCGGAAAGCATACCGTTCCTGTCTGCTCCATAGCCTGTTGCCTGGTCGTTGGATAGGATCGTCCAGTTTTCATTTGTGTTCGGATCAAGCCACTTGCTTCTGCTTTTTTTAATCCCTGCAGCATTTCATACAATGCCTGACTTCCGCTTTCACTGCCAAAGCAAAGACAATTTGCAATTCCTGTAGCCCGTAGAAGCTTAATTCCTCCCCGGGCAAACTCTGCTGCCGAAGCGATTGCATAGCGTACTGGAAGTTCTAATACCAAATCTGCACCTTCCAGAACTGCCATCGCTGCTCGGGAAAATTTGTCGCAAACCGCCACATCTGCCCGTTGGACAAAATTTCCGCTCATAATGCAAAGAATGGCGTCTGCTCCTTCCTGTCTTGCTTTTTGAATCAGATAGCGGTGTCCGAAATGAAATGGATTGTATTCTGCAATAATGCCAGCAACGGTCATATTTGCCTCCGTGACGAACCGGGAGTCTTAACATAAATTTGAAGAAACGGAAAAATATGTTACAACTCTTGCAATCCGTATAAAAAAAATATATAATATATTATACATGACTTTTGTAAAAAAAATAAGTATAAAATAAGGGGATTAGGTGATTTTATGAAAATTCTTGTGATCAACGCTGGTAGTTCGTCGTTGAAGTATCAGCTCATTGATATGGAAAATGAGGCAGTTATCGCTAGGGGAAATTGTGACAGAATTGGTATTGACGGTGTACTGAGTTACAAAGCTGTAGGAAAAGGAGAGATTAAGCGGGAATATCCTTTCCCTGACCATACGGTAGCCACTCGCACGGTTCTGGAATCTCTGACTACCGGGGACTTGGCTGTGATCCAGGATATTTCTGAAATCGGTGCAGTAGGTCATCGAATTGTTCACGGAGGCAATTATTTTATGGAATCGGTTCGGGTGGACAAGCAGGGAGATGTAATCTCCAAGATCGAGGCTTGCAAAACCTTGGCTCCGTTACACGCTCTTCCCAACGCAGCCGGAATTCGCGCCTGTATGGACGCGATGCCGAATGTTCCCCATGTGGCGGTGTTTGATACGGCATTCCATTCTACGATACCGGATTATGCAAAAACCTATGCGTTGCCTACTGACCTCTGTGAAAAATACAGCATTAAAAAGTACGGTGCGCATGGTACTTCCCATAAATTTGTTTCTCGCAAAGCTGCAGAATTTTTAAACCGTCCGGTGAATGAACTGAAAATGGTTACACTGCATTTGGGCAACGGGTCTTCCATTTCTGCGATTGACAGGGGTATTTGCGTAGACACCTCTATGGGGCTTACCCCTCTAGCTGGTCCGCTAATGGGTACGCGCTGCGGATCGATTGATCCTGCAATTGTAACAGTGCTTATGGATAACGAGCGGCATGCCGACGGTACGCCGCTGACCGGGATGGAAATTAATAATATTATGAATAAAAAATCCGGAGTTTATGCGGTTTCCGGTGGATACAGCGATTTCCGTGACTTAGAAGCCCATGCCGCGGGAGGGGATAAACGCTGCGCGTTGGCTTGGAATATGTTTGCTTATCAGTGTAAACAGATTATGGCTGGATATATTGCTATATTGGGCGGTGTGGATACCATTGTCTTTACGGCGGGTGTGGGGGAAAATGGGCCGAATACCCGGGCGAAAATTTGCGATAATCTATATGATTGCTTTGGAATCGAAATTGATCCGGAAAAGAATGATGTTTATGGAAAACTGGCGGAAATTGGAAGTTCTCGTTCCAAAGTACATGTATTGGTTGTTCCCACAAATGAGGAACTAATGATTGCCCGGGAAACCATGGAGGTTGCCGATAGGGCGTAATGGAAAAAGGCCGAAACAGCTTTGTTTCGGCCTTTTTCCTCAGGAGGTTTCATGGCTGCAAATTTTTCTTTAAAAAGCAATGGGGCTGTTTGTACCAAACATACATATGCAATACCCGTATCTGTAAGCATCCAATATTTTTTAATCAGGGCAAGTACTCTGTTACAAACGTTGTAAGCTAGTGATTCTCGGTTTTCAGTGAGGGTATTCTTTCAATTCAATATCTACCGTCATCCGAGGAAGATCCCGAATCAAATCCAGAAATTTCAGTAATGTGGGAATTTGACACCCAAGCCCTGCGTCTAGGCGGCGAAGTTCCTGTAAGGTCAGTTTTTCCACAGCGCCGCTTCCGTTGGCGATTCGGTTGTGTATCAGCACAAGTTCGTCGTCTTTGGTAAGCCTGATGTCAGGTTCCAACTGATCGACGCCCAGATTGATTGCGGCTTGGAAGGCTTCTAACGAAAATGATAATTTCGCTTTATGTCAAAAGACTTCCATATATTTATTCCTCTGTATAAGTAAATGTTTCCCAGGGAATACGTACTGGTTGCTTTTCTGAAAGAATTTCGTCAATATGCATTAGCAGCGGAAAATCTTCTGTTTTCAGTTTTCCTTGGTCCGCATTGATTTTCACCGCTTTGGCGACGCGCTTTGCTACTACAAGAGACTCCAGTGTGACTCCCATTAGTTCATCCTGTACTTCATCAATATTCATACCACGGCCCAGCAGAATGCCTACTAGACGGGTTCTGCCTCCATACACTGTGACATACAGATCTCCGATTCCCATGCTGAGATTGTTCAGCGAAAGGGCTCCCTGGAATTTTAGCAAACGTGCCATCTCTTTTAGACTTTGTCCAAAGACTGCTGCCTGAGAATTGAAATGCAAGGGGCTTTCCGTTCCGAATTTTGCCTGATTCAATCCTACGGTCAATGCAATGCCAAGAGCATAGCCGTTTTTCAGTGCAACAGCGCTTTCGAGCCCTATAATATCGGTAGTCAGACTAATGTGATAATAGTCGGTTGCCATGATTTCCTTGATTTTTTTCAGCGTTTCCATATTACTGCCACAGAATGCTACTTCGGTCTGGTCGTGTGCCACCAATTCATAGCTTGTACAGGGGCCGCCCACTGCGTTCAGGGATATCTGTTTTCCTAAGGCCTGCAGTTTTTTCTGCCAGAACGTGGGATAGGAAATCAGTTTTCCTTCTGGGGTATCCAGAAGTCCTTTGGTAACCGTAAGAACAATACTGCGCTCTGGAAGAATTGGCAGAATACGGTCGGCAAACCAGTCTACGCCGAAGCTGCTGATTCCCCCAATAACCAAATCGGCGTTTTTTAGTGCTTCTTCCACTTCTTCTATAAAATAAAACGAAATTCCCTCTGGGAAATCCGTTTCAAATTTGGGATGCCGGTTGTTTTTTTTGCAGGCTTGAATGATTTCCTGGTCCAGATGGGTTCCGACCACACGGACCTCGTGTCCATTTTCTCGGGCGGGAAAGGCTAACGCCGAACCCATCATGCCGGCTCCGATAATTGTTACAGTTGCCATGATAATTTCCTCCGATAATGTGAAGTTTTTTTTATTATATCACTTTTTAGCAGAAAAGTCAAGAAGTGGTGAGAAAATTGGCGAATTGTCAGTTTTTTTCAAAAGAAAAGAGTATCGTTTTGATTCCATATGAGAGGTAGCAAACATTGTTGTCTGTTTTGCAACGAGAAAAAATTCTTTCCGTTCGTCAACTGGCTAAATTAATCTATGCCAGCGATTCTTCGGTACGTAGAGATATTAACTCCTTGGAACGGGCCGGATGTATGATCAAAACCTATGGCAGCATCATGTTAGCTGAATACAAGACCGGTGTTGTTCCTGTGTGCTTCCGGGAAAAGTCTGATTCTCCGGAAAAAGAGCAGGCGGCAAAGGAAGCGGCAGCTCAGATATTTGAAGGGGCTACGGTATTTTGGGACGCTTTGTCTACTGTACGCCGAGTTCGCAAATATCTGAATTCACTGGATCAGTTGACCGTGATTACAAATGATTTACAGATATTTGAAGAATTCAGCAATCCGAAAATTTCGCTTTACTGCACGGGAGGACGGTATGACCCCCCCAAAAACAAGGTGTTTTTTTTTGTAGCGGTGCGGAAGCTTTTGTTCATAGTGTTTTTGCTGATTTGTTTTTCAGCCAGGCAATTTCTCCGTCAGGAGAAATCAGTGATAGCTCCGAAGAGGGAACAGTGTTACGCCGGGCTATGCTTCGGAGGTCTGCAAAGAAATATTTCTTTGCGATGCTTCCAAGTTTGGGGAGCGGAAAACGTTTGTTTTATGTAAAAAGGAGCATGTTGATGTTATTGTGTGTAACAGCAGACTCCCATTCCAGAAGTAAGTTAGAATTTGCAAATTGAACTGTTCTGAAAGTATGGAGTTAAAGAGAATGTTTGATTTAAATTCCGGCTATTGTTGGTTTATAATCATCTGCTTGAATTGACTGTAATGAATTAAAAGATGCCTATTTTTTTTACAGGAACTTAAGTGTAAAGGAAGGGGGATGCCCGGTTTTTATTACTCCATAGCTCCTAGAATAGGGAAGGGAGCCAGGGTTAAACAGCCAGATTCCATCACGAATTTCCGACAGCGGTTGATGGGTATGTCCGAACAGAGCCGCTGCGCAGGCTTGTTGCTTAGCTCGTTCCCGCAGGGGAATCAGGGACTGTTTGACCTGCAATGTGTGCCCGTGGCAAAGAAAAAGTCTTAAGCCGTCAAAGCAGACGGCTTTTTCTTTTTTGTAGGTTGCAAAAAAGTCATTATTTCCCGGCAGGATGCATATTGTGATATTACCTAACATGCGATCCAGATTTTCCGCGTCCCGGGTCGTGTCACCCAAGTGAATGATTGCGTCGGGCTGTTCCTTTTGTGCAATGTCTGCCATAGGTTCTACCATTCCGTGAGAGTCGGAAAAAATTAAAAGTTTCAATTTTCAGTCTCCGTTTTCTAATATTTTTTATTATTATAACCCAGACGGACCAAATTGTCAATCCCTGCATATATTGGATTGAACATGAAAATTTCCGATTCAACTGAAAGGAATGTGCTGAATCATGAATCAACCAAATGATGAAACAATTCGCAATGTGGTGCGGATGGCAAAAAACACGCTTTCTCCTGCCGACGCACAGAAGATTGAACGTTTGGCGCAGGATAAAAACGCGGTGGCAAATTTGACTGCCAATCTGACGGATAAGGATTGGGCCATGGTAAATCAGGTGATGAATAATCCTGTTTTGCTGCGTCAGATTTTGACTTCTTCAAAGGGGAAGGAAGTTCTGCAGAAATTTCTCAATGGGCGGTAAAAGCTGCAGAAGGGATTGGTGACCGAGTATGAATGATATGTTTTCCAAAATTTCAGAGATACTTGCGAATCCGGAAACTGCTCAAAAGATTCGGGAAATTGCATCTTCGCTTTCCGATTCCAGTGGGGGAAACGAAACGGCGGCCGATATTTCTCAACCTGTTGATGGGGGGAACGAAGCACCTTCCGCCATGGCGTCCGGTAATGGAATTTTACCCCTTTTGGGACATGGCAACGAAGGCGGACATAGCCGTGATCTTGCACTGCTTCAGGCAATCCGACCTTACATGCGTCAGACCAGGGCCGGCAAAATTGATACTGCAATTCGCGCGATTCGAATGATCGATATGCTCAAAGCGTTGCGCTAAAACGGTTCTTTAAAACGGAAGGAGACCTGCGCATCCTTCCGTTTTTGTTTTCAGAGAAAGGAAGATTGACTTTTATGTACACATCTCCATCATCCGATCAGGATTTTGAGCGCCGCCGTCAATTGGCGGCAGAGGAGGCCCGGGCCGTGTACGGTCGGTCTGTGGTTTCTCCCACGGCTTCAGCAGCTTCTGTTCCTGCGCCGGAGCCAATCCCTCCGGCGGAAGAGTCTGCTGTTTTTGCATCCTCGCCGGTTTCTTCAGAACGGTCTGGCGGTCTCAGCAGTCTGTTTTCCCGGTTTAAAGAAGATGATTTGCTTTTGATTGCCTTGTTTTTTCTGTTATTCAATGAAAGTAAAAAAGACGATCCATTGATTTTGCTGATTCTTGCGGTGTTGTTTTTTACATAATTTCATCAAAAAAAATGAACTTTAAATGAACGTTTTTCGATTGCTCTTGTATTGCTTAAAAAAATAGTGTATTATATAGTATAATTGGCAGCAGACCCTGTAGGGCTGCGGAATGAAAAGACGGAGGATTTTGACTATGCTAATGTTGGAAAACAGTCTGGGCCAAATTACAGTAGACGATTCTGTGATTGCGGGAATTGCTTCAATGGTTGCCTCAAATTGTTTTGGGATCGCCGGGATGGAAGCCAAAAATATGACTGAGGAATTTTGGGCTTTGTTTAAAAAAGACAGTTCGGACCGAGGAATTGAAGTCAAGTGCGAAAAGAACGAAATTTATATCACACTTCATATTGCTGTCATGTATGGCGTAAATATTCCTGCCATTACCGAAAGTATTTCTCATAAGGTGTCCTATACAGTTCGGGAACTTTTGGGCTTTCCTGTGGCAGAAGTCAATATTTTTGTGGAGTCGGTAAAAACGAAATAACAAGTGTAAAGGAATTATATTGGTTATGATTTTGAATGGTTTGATGTTTCGCGATATTGTCATTTCGGCTGCAAATGCCTTGGACAACGAAAAGGACGCAATCAATCGTCTAAATGTTTTTCCGGTACCGGACGGGGATACGGGTGTCAACATGAGTTTGACTATGGCAGCGGTCCGTTCCGATTTGCCTCGCTTTCAGGGAACGGTAGGCGAGTGTGCAGATAAAGTTGCAAATATGCTTTTGCGAGGTGCACGGGGAAATTCGGGTGTTATTCTGTCTCTGTTTTTTCGGGGACTGTCTAAGGAATTCAAAGGCCAGGCCGAGGTAGATGCACCCCAGATTGCTCGGGCTTTTAAACGGGGTGTGGATGCCGCGTATAAAGCTGTTATGAAGCCGACCGAAGGAACCATTCTTACTGTTATGCGGGTTTGTGCTGAACAGGCTGTGGAACATGCGGATGCGTATCAGGGTGATGTAGAAGGCTTGTTGGCGTTTGCTCTGACTGTGGCGGAAGGAACACTGGAAAAGACGCCGGACATGCTCCCTGTTTTGAAACAGGCCAATTTGGTGGACGCTGGCGGGCGAGGGTTTGTTGTAATTCTTTCCGGAATGGTGTCTGCGCTGCAGGGACAGCCGGTGGAGGCGGTCCAGAGCAATGGGATACAGACCGCAGAACAAGCGGATTTTGGAGCATTTCAAACCGAAGATATTGTTTATCCCTATTGTACCGAATGTATTGTGACAAAAGAGCGAACCTATATCGGCGAAGGGAAAACTGAGGCGCTGCATCAGTTTGTACTGGGAGCCGGTGACAGTGCTGTTTTTGTGGATGATACGGAGATTGTGAAAATTCATGTTCACACTTCCGACCCTGGCCGGGTTCTTTCCGAAGCACTGAAATACGGTTCTTTGTTAACTGTCAAGGTGGAAAATATGAGAGAACAGCATACCACGCTTGCTTCGGAGGCGGAATTACAGCCTGAATCTTTAGAAAGCCGCTCGCCAGAAAAGAAATACGGTTTTGTTTCGGTGGCTAATGGCGACGGAATCTGTGCTGTTTTCCGGGATTTAGGGGCCGATGAATTAGTTATTGGCGGACAGACCATGAATCCCAGTACGGAGGATATGCTGCGGGCAATTCGGATGACGCCTGCAGAAAATGTGATTGTGTTGCCAAATAACAGCAACATTTATTTGGTAGCAAAGCAGGCCGCAGAACTGGTGGAGGATAAACATGTGGAGGTCCTTCGCAGTGTTTCGGTTCCCCAGGGAATCAACGCTATGCTGGCATTCAATCCGGATGCTGATCCTGCGGAAAATGTTATGAATATGCGGGAAGCTATGACTGCGGTTTCTTCTCTTTCCATGACGTTTGCAGCGCATGACTCGACATTTGATGGAAAAGAAATCCGACAAGGTCAAATTTTGGGATTGGTGGAAAATAAAGTAACCCATATTACCGATACGCGAGAGGAATGTATGCGTCGTCTTGCCGAAGGTCTGCACGAAACTTCGTTTGTTACTTTGTTTTATGGCGAGGGAATTTCGGAGGATGAGGCGAACCATTTTTCCGAAATTTTGCGAGATGTTTTAGGAAGCGATACTGAAATTATGGTGATTAACGGTGGTCAACCGGTATATTATTATGTAATTTCTGCAGAGTAACAGATTTTGGAAAGGATTCCATGATGTCAAAATCAAAATATTCGGCTGTGGGCGGCCAGGCTGTAATGGAGGGCATTATGATGCGCTCTCCGCAAAAGTCGGTTTTGGCTGTGCGAACTCCGGACGGTAAAATTGTCACGGAGCCTATGAAACATGGTTCAGTGCGGGACAAATATAAAATTCTGAGACTTCCCCTGATTCGGGGTGTAGTTTCTTTTGTGGAAAGCATGGCTGTCGGATATCGGTCTTTGATGCGGTCGGCAGAATTGGCCGGTCTGGAAGAGGAGACCAATGGAAATAAAGTCCTGTCCAGTGTTCTTATGGTCTTATCCAGTGTTCTGGGTGTTGCTTTGGCTGTCGGTTTGTTTCTTCTTCTTCCGCAGCTAACGATGGATTGGCTGGAACGGATTTGGGGATCTCTTGGGGTATTCCGGACATTGTTGGAAGGCGTAAGTCGCATGGCCCTGTTTTTGCTTTACATTATATTAACTTCTTTGATGAAGGACATTAAAAATTTGTATCGTTATCATGGTGCAGAACATAAAACCATTTTTTGTTTTGAAGCTGGCGAGGAACTGACGATAGAAAATATTCGAAAACAATCTCGTCTACATCCTCGCTGTGGTACTAGTTTTTTGTTCTTGGTGTTATTTATCAGTATTTTATTTTTTTCTGTGTTGCATTGCTTTCTTCCTCCGATGCATGGACTGGTTCGTTTTCTTGTACACTTGGCCTTGTTGCCGGTGGTTGCGGGAATCAGTTTTGAAGTTCTCCAGTATACTGGAAAGCATGACAACCTTTTTGTTCGGATTGTCAGTGCTCCAGGTAAGCAACTGCAACGGATTACTACAGCCGAACCGACAGACAGTCAGATTGAAGTTGCAATTGTTGCCCTTCGGAAGATCTTAACAGATGATATTTCTGGAGAATATCATCCAGAATGGGCATATCGAAAAGCGCAGAAATGATTTTAAAAATAAAGCATTGGGAATCGGTTCTTCGAGAAGCTGGAATTATTGCTCCAGAAGCTGAAGTTTGTCAAATACTGGAGATGGCCGCGGAGTTGCCTGCTGGAACCGGCAGATTGGTGCGTTTGGGTGGAAAGCGGCTGTGTCTGACTCCGTCGCAGGAGGAGAAAATTGAGAGTTTGATACAAAGACGGCGGGAGGGAGAGCCACTGCAGTACCTTTTGGGCTGCTGTGACTTTTTCGGCCGCTCTTTTCTTGTCGGTCCAGGTGTGTTGATTCCCCGGTTTGATACTGAAATTTTAGTACAGACGGCATTGGAAACCTTGCAAGGT
>CALXAO010000016.1 GCA_944386295.1 uncultured Clostridia bacterium
AAACACTATGCTCTGGACCAGATTGGGAATGCGCAAAAAGCGAAATTCTTTTTAGTGAAATTTATCACGGCGAAGAAATTAATGCTGGAATTGTAGCAAATTCTTGGGAAAAAGCAGCTATTTATCAGTGGGACACCGCAATATTAGTTCCATTTGAACATGTAGAATGTCAGGAATTTGAACGACTAAAGCCGCAACAAGTAATTTATACGCCGAAACAGGAAACTGTTCTGGATTTCGGTCAGGAAATTACTGGTTATGTTGAAGTTACCTTTCGGGGAAATCCGGGAGATATTATTGAATTTGATCATGCGGAAGTCCTAGATAAAGACGGAAATTTTTATATCGGAAATCTTCGTTCCGCAAAACAGAATGTTCGATACATTTGCAGTGGAAAGATTGATATTTTCCGCCCTCATTTCAGTTTTCAGGGCTTCCGGTACATTCGGATAAAGCAATTTCCCGGAAAAATTTGTCCGGAACAGTTTACAGCAGTTGTAGTGCATTCCAGCATGGAACGCACCGGACAATTTGAATGTTCTGATACAAAACTCAATCGTTTGTATCAAAATGTAATCTGGGGACAGAAAAGCAATTTTCTGGATATTCCTACCGACTGTCCACAGCGGGATGAACGTCTTGGTTGGACTGGCGACGCCCAAGTTTTCTGCAAAACAGCCGCCTATAATTTCAATGTATCTGATTTCTTTCGAAAATGGCTTCGGGATCTTCGTGCCTGTCAAGCTGAAAACGGCGGAGTTCCTTCTGTGATTCCAGATGCTTTACGTTCGTTGGAAAAGCCCAAAAGCTCTTCCGCATGGGGAGATGCCGCGGTCATTGTACCTTGGCAAATGTATTTAGCTTATGGAGATAAATCCATTTTGGAAGAACAATTTAACAGCATGAAAGCTTGGATTGATTATATCCGTTGCCAGGGAAACCAGGAAGCACTTTGGGATACCGGATCGCATTTTGGGGATTGGCTTGCATTGGATGTCCCCTCTGGAACCTATGTTGGGGCCACCGATCCACATCTGATTGCAACAGCCTTTTTTGCCTATTCTACCTCACTTTTTATAAAAGCTGGAAAGGTTCTCCAACGGGATATGTCCGAATATGAAACACTCTATCCAAAAATCCTTCGGGCATTTCGAGAAAAATTTCAAAAAGAAGATGGTACTTTCTACACAGATACACAAACCGCTTGTGTGCTGGCACTGTACTTTGATCTAATTCCCGATAAAGCTCAGTGTGCAAAACGATTGGCGGAAAAAATTATGCAAAATGGAAACAAGCTGAATACAGGTTTTGTAGGCACAGCATATCTGTTGGATGCACTTTCAGAAAACGGCTACACAGAGCTTGCCTATTCCCTGCTCCTTCAGCAAGAATTTCCCTCCTGGCTTTTTTCTGTGAATATGGGGGCCACAACAATTTGGGAGCATTGGGATGGGATGCGGCCGGACGGAAGCATGTGGAGTGATAAAATGAATTCCTTTAATCATTATGCCTATGGTGCTGTAGCCGGCTGGATGTATGGAACTATGGCGGGGATTCGCCCCACGGAAGAAGCACCGGGCTATCGGCATATTCTTCTGCAACCAATGGCAGATTCCAGACTGCAGAAAGTTTCTGCGTCTTTAAAAACCGCTTTTGGAACAATTTGTTCTTCCTGGCAACAAGAAGAAAACGGAAAAATACGGTATTCATTTTCCGTACCAGAAGGAACTATAGCAACCATTATACTCCCGGAACAACCGGTTCGGAAAGTTTTCTCCGGAACTTATCAATACTAATATTAAAGATGGATAACTGATTGGTTATCCATCTTTAATTATTGAGCTCCATTTCGGCGTAGTACTGCACTGATTGTCCAAAATAGAATTTTCAAATCCAGAAGAAAAGAACAGTTACGCACATAATATAACTCCATTTGCTGTCTTGCGCCATCTTCATAACCTACTTTACTTCGACCACGGGATTGCCAATAGCCAGTCAATCCGGGAGTTACACTTAGAAGTAAATCCCTGTCTTCCCCGTACAATTCCGTTTCTTCTTGTAGCACTGGGCGAGGGCCAACCAAACTCATGGATCCAAGCAATATATTTAAAAACTGAGGAATTTCATCCAAACTACTTTTTCTTAACTTTGCCCCGATATTTGTAATTCTGGGGTCTCTGTCTAGTTTAAAGTTTTTTTGATATTCCTCCAGTTCTGATGGTGACAACATTTGTTCCAGTTGATCGGCGTTTAAACGCATACTGCGAAATTTGAAAACACGAATCATTTTTCCACATTTCCCTACCCGGAGAGAAGAATAAAATATAGGGCCGCCATCTTCTGCCTTAATTAAAATTGCAATGATTAAAAACACAGGGCTCAAAAGCAGCAAAGAACACGCAGAAGCAATAATATCAATTAAACGTTTAAAAAATAAATAAACCCGTTTTTTTGGACGAAAGACCTTAGTATCCGTTGTTGAAACTGCAACAGAAATTTCTGCGGGCTTTTCTTCTAATTTTATATTTCCCATTTCCCAGAAACTATCTCCTGTATGTGAGGTTGTTGATATATATTATACAATAAAAGTCATATTTTGTCAAGCGTTAAAATTCTTTTCTTTAGTTTACCCGTTCTGCTCTAAAAAATAAATTTTAAATCCTGTAACTACATCTCACCCGAATGAACTGCAAGAGTACCGATAATACCAACTGTTCTGAAAAAGATTGTTTGCTGAATAACTTCTTCTACCATATTGACAATAGCTTTTGGAGTGTATTGTTCAAGCAAGATAAAGAAATTTCGCATGGAACTGTCAATTCTTTCCAAAGAACACCGTGAATGTACCATGGCTTATTATATTGACGGTCTTTTATGTGCGAATACTTCAAAAAGACTCGGTATTTCTTTTGAAATGTTGAAATATTATCTATTTAAGGCATAAAAAATTTTGAAGTATGGAAAGAGTGTTTGGAGAAAGAAGTTATAATCTGTCTACTTTTGAATTTATCACGATTTTTTCGGGGCAGTTTTACGCCTCTATGACCGTAATGCTATTGAACTTGGTGTTGCAAAGAATCATCTTAAAGAATTTTCGAGTATTCTCAAAAACATTAAGAGAAAGTTGCTGATTCGCGGACCAAGACGCTGTGTAGTCCCTGATAAAATAGGATTCGACCGAGTGTAGCAGAGCTCCCAAAAAAAAACGCGATTCTACTACTTACGCCAAATATGCCACGTCCAGATTCGTCCACAGAGCAAATATTAATAATAGAATCACTAAAAATCCCCGCATCCATTGAAGATACGGGGTTTCCTTTTTGGAGCTGGTGGAGGGGATTGAACCCTATATATGCGCTTAAATTTAATGATAATACAACGTTTTCTTAATTTTTCCGTTGTATTTTCCGTTGTATTTTACCAGAAAAATTTAGCTTTGTATGTTACCCGACAACAGAGGGGCTCCCCCTTGTGAGGTTATTCACAAAGGGGAGTATGGGTTAAGTTGTGATCGTTCCTGTGCTGTCCGTGAATGTGTTTGCTTCTACGGTCTGCAAGGTTGTATCAACACAATAATGTGCAATTGGTATGAATTCACCTTTCACAAAATCCCTACCTTTTAGCACAATATGATTTTCGTAAACGTCCATTAAATAACCTTGACTCGTTTCGACATTATCCACACGGCTACCGCTTGAAATATCACGAGATATAGACGTCGCCGGGATATGGATCGAATGTACCCCGTCAGTAAAATCATAATTCGCCGGTAAAGGCGGATTTAACCCTTGTAAATAGTTCTGCATTTCTAACATTGCGTGTGTGTGCCCATGAAACCATGTCACATTTTTATAGTGTCTTAAAAGAGCAACAAATACACTTTTGTACGCTCCAATACCATCCCAAGTGATGACATTTAGAGCATCCCCACAATGTTGTGCATCATCTATTGGAGCGTGTACGAACAAGAAACATCTTTTGTTTCTATTCGCTTCAAGCACCTCATAAAGCCATTGAATGGTTGTAGCATTAAACTGTAGACTATCGGCGTAACCGCACATAATATACACATCTTCTCCAACAGTAGGGCTGTAATAATTTCTGTTCGCTTCGTCTGTCGGTTGATTGGAAACTGTGTAATACAACGGAAAGCCGGTATACGTTTTTATTTCAGCATCAGACAATGGGAAAACTTTTGCATTGCTATCCCAATGTTCGTGATTTCCTGCAATCTCATATACTTGCATATCACCTTTGTTGGCATCTACAAGTTCCTTATGCTTTTGCAGTCCGTCATCATAGTCATAACGCAAGTTTGCCAAATCACCACTTATACAAGTCATTTCAGCATTACTTGACAGCCAACCAATTGCCCTTTCCAAATCGTCATATGAATCTTGTGCATGACTATATGTGTTAGTGTGAGTGTCACTCAATAAACCAACACTATATTTTTTTGTTCCCAAATTTGACATTGCCAAATGCCCTAAATGCATCTTACAGACTATGTTTCCGTTGCTGTCGAATATAGCCACTTTTTTTGCGTTTGTAGGTGCTACATTCTGTGGTATAAGGGTTGTGTTTCCTATCTTCATAGTTTTGCACCCCCTTTTTATTCTATTGGTTCATTTACTGTGATAATAGAATTTTCATCCATAACAGAAGCAGAGATACGAATATATGCAACATTAGCATCTACATCGCCCAAAGCGGGGTTGAGCGACGATACCGCTATACTAACAACTTCTCCGTTGACACCGCCACTAATCTCTTTATACCAGTTACCTCCGCCAAGCCGTGACTTATTAGAGTTATATACCACGTAATTGGTGTTCGAGCCAGATGCTTCAAAACTAATGCCTTTAAAATAAAGAACATCGTTATAACCGACAGGTATGAAACCTGTGCATTTAATACCTTCGACAGCAGACTCATTACCAGTTGAGACGGAAATCTTATAGCCATCTTTGTAGCCTTTCTCTCCGTTAGTTCCGACATATAAATTGCCGCTTGCATCAGTAGAAAGTGGGATAAGGTTCGTGTATGTCGGTTCAGGTTCTGCACCTATTACAAGGCTTCCAACTTCTGTATAAGTTCCATCTTCATTTTCATATTTTAGCGTGTATGTACCATCTGCAAGATTGCCAGTTAGAATAACATCATTGTTTTCATCAATAGTTCCAATGACCTTTTCTGTGGATATTTTTATAGTAGCAAGTGCCGCGATTTCATCCATGTCGGCATCCGTTAAAACATAATCTGCACCATCTATTCCATTTTTTACAGTCAAACGCTTTCCATCTGTAAAGATCACAACATTACTGCCACCGCTTATGGTGTTTTCACTTATGCTTTCTACACTTACAGATGTTCCCGGATCACCCTTGGAACCATTCTTCACTTCAAACTTGCTGGTTCTTCCATCACCAAAGGTGGCAGTCCATACATTGACACCACCATCACCGGATCCAACCTGTGTCTGCTTCAGATCAACAATTTGATTGCCTTCAAGTTCTTCTTTCCACTGATTCAGAATGTCTGCATACTGATCAACAATAACTTCACCGTTATTGATGCCGGAAGAAACGGAAATACCAGAATATATTGCTGTATTCCATACATAATACACATATCCATCATCACCGGTACATGCAAAACGGATCAGGAAGTTCAGGCTGCCCACAAACTTGGTTGCATTTCCGGAAATCAACCAAGACAAAATAACCACATCTTCACCATCCGGGCTGATCTGCATGTCATCCACCGCATAAACACCTTTGTTCTGTTCCCTGGTCTGTGCATCAATATTGTTGTAATGCACTTGAATGACATCACACAAAGACATATCATGTTCTTCAATATAGCGGGGGAGTTCAAAGGTGAATCGCTCTGAATTGTGATCGTACTGAACAAGGCTTTTTTTCGAAGATTCATTTTTCAAAGCCCTTGTCACCGGATTGATTGAAAAATGCGTATCAGAATCATATACGCTGTGTAAGTGTGCCATTTTTACCCTCCGATATTGTTATCATAAAATACATTTATTCCTTTTTTCCCAACAATTTCAAGACGCCCTCATACCCTCCGTTTGCCCCAAGGGACACAATAATTCCGTTAAACAGAATCAGCGCAGCCGTATTCCAGTTCAGCTGCCCTGTGAAAAAATAGGCCGGGTACAATACGCACAACGCAACAACGTAAGACCATAACTGCGTGGGAATTCTCTGAATCCAAGGGATGTTTTTTGTCAGCTGGGTGATGGCCATCACCATAGCCAGCGCCCCTGCATAGGTGGCAAGGATTCCCCAGGTCGTAAACTCCATGTTTTATTCCCCCTTTGTATAGACATAATAACACATGCTGTCGTATTGGCTGTAGCCTTCTACCCCGCCATACCGGGACCGGACCCACTGGTAGCCGTCGGGCTGAATCCCGGGAAGAAACTCCAGCAGCTCCATG